>DAIOVK010000027.1:5195-14096 GCA_036759045.1 Kapaibacterium sp. (SeqCode)
GCAAAGGTCATTGAGCGTAGTCGAAATGACCAAAAATGAACTCCTTTATTCCTTAATAAATGCTTTGCTTTTATTGTCAATTACTAATATATATGCTCCTTTAGGAATTGAATTTATTTCTATCAATGATGTTTCATTTGAAATACTTTTCTCAAATACTTGCTCACCCAATAAATTATAAATTTTTACGATTGTATTAGCTTTTAGATTTGGATATTTAATAATAATTTCGTTTACAGCCGGGTTTGGAAAAACCTCAAATAAATCATCTGCAATTACAGGGTTTTCTTTAATATCAGAAATGTCGGTTGTTTTAAAGCACCAAATCTCGCTCCAATCTGTTGTATTGCTACCGTTATTTGCATTTACACGCCAAAAATATCTTGTGCCAAATTCTAAATCTGTAATTTTAAAGCAGGTAGATACAATTCCGCTTTTACTAAAACAAATTGAAGAAAAGTCCGGATAAAGCGAAAGTTCAAGAGTAAAAGATTTAGTACCAGATACAGGGTTCCATCTCAATATTTTATTGATTGGCATTTTCAAAGAATTATTAAAAGGTGTCTGGAGAATAGGCGGCTTAAACCCATTTTCTTCAGTTAAGCCAAGAGAATGATATAAACCACAAGATATAGAGACCCATTCATTTGATTCACTAATTTGTTTTGGAACCAAAAATTCTGGAGTTACACTATCTGCTAATTGCCCCTGAAGATTCGCCCCCCAGCCCCAAACCGTGCCATCACTTTTTATTGCTAAAGTATGGTGATTACAACATTTAACATAAGACCAGTTGTTTTCATTTCCTACTTTTACTGGAAAGTTACTTGGTTCATAATTACCATTACCAAATTTACCATATAAATTTTGTCCCCAAGCCCAAAGCGTTCCATCGCTTTTTATTGCTAAAGTATGATACCAGTCCGAATCAATAAAAGCCCAATCATTTTCATTCCCTATTTTTTTTGGAGTTAATTCTTGATAGGAATATCCGAGAATACCATCGTTATTAAATCCCCAAGACCAGAGAGAGCCATCGTTTTTTATGCCATAGCTTTGATAAACACCACAGCCAACACTTTCCCAATCTGAATCTGAACCAATCTGAATTATATTTGCTCTATTATTTTCAGTACCATCTCCGATTCTTCCATAATTACCAATACCCCATCCCCATAAAGTACCATCTGATTTAACAAATAAATTATGATGAGCACCAGAGATTATTTGGGTTTTAACTTCAACAAAATGATTGAAATTTCCTATATATTCCTCCTTAAAACTATTAACAAAATCTTTATTAAATTCAAGAATACACCCATCACTATTCCTGGCAATTATTGATTCAACACCACAATTAACAGAAATCCAGTCAGAACTTTTTTCATTTAAGAATCTATAAGGGATTTTTTTAATAGAATTAAAAACTGAACTTAATGGATTATTTTGAGATTGTCCCCATCCCCAAAGAGAGCCATCGCTTTTAATTGCAGCATTGTGAAAATAATCGCTTTCCACGTAAGACCATTCGCCCTGCTCACCAAGCATCGTTGGTTTCAAGAAATGGGTAACAGTTGAATCGCCCATTTGACCATAGTTATTAGCTCCCCAAAGCCATAAAGTTCTTTTGGGATAATCAAATATTGTTTTAAAATGACCAATTTTTGATTGAGCAAAGCTTTGTCCGTTCTTTTCAGCAAGAACTCTCCAAAAATATTTAGTGTTATAGTTCAATTCCAGAATATTATAAAAAGTATCTATTAAATTACTTTTATTAAAAATAATTGAATCAAATTTAATATCAGTAGCAATTTGAACCGTGTAGAATTCGGCATTTGCTACAGATTTCCAAATAAAAGTCAAATCAATTTTTTCATTTGTAGTATAGTCTTCAGGATAAAGCAATTCAATTGTATTACTATTACCTGGCAAAGCTAATGCTGCGGAATGATAGGCGCCACCGGAAGCAGAAATCCAATTATTTGATGTTCCTAATTGAGTGGGAACAAATTTGTTAATCTGTGAGCCATCTCCAAACTGATAGTCCCCGTTATATCCCCAGCCCCACAATGTGCTATCCTGTTTAATAGCAAGCACATGATTTTCACGGCATGAAATACTTTTCCAATCATTATCCGCTCCAATTCTTATTGGTTTTGGGCTATTAATTCGGGTTCCATCTCCTAATTGACCATAAGAATTACTTCCCCATGCCCAAAGTGAGCCATCTTTTTTGAGAGCCATAGAAAAATAATAGCCACAATGAACCGAAGCCCAATTATTATCATTTCCAATTTGAAATGGTTCTTCTATATCTTCAGTTGTTCCATTTCCTAATTGACCATAAGAATTATTTCCCCAAGCCCAAAGCGTTCCATCTTTCTTGAGAGCTAAACAATGTGTTCTGGCAGAGATACTACTCCATTCATTTGATTGTCCAATTTGAAAGGGAACGGGTTCTTGAGTATCATAATATTCAAAATAAAACTTCCATAAGGTATAATCATTTTTCAAAGCATAGCAGGTATAGCTAATTCCCTCAATATCAATCCAATCATTTTCATTAAAAATTTTTTTTATTTTAGTTGAATAAGAAGCCCAAATTGTTCCGTCATTTTTTAATAAGAAGCAATATTTATCAGTCCCAGATGTTTTTTTCCAGTCAACATCTTCACTTATTTTCTGGGGAATATTAGATTTATAAGACCATACCCATAAAGTTCCATCACTTTTAAGTGCGACATTTGCTTCATCTGTACAAATTATTGATTGCCAATTATATTCTTCTGTAATTTGTTTAAAATAAAACTTAGATATTTTTGAAGTATCGCCCAGCAGACCTGACGGTTCTGCACCTGTTGCCCAAAGCACCCTCTGCCCTGATTTTTCAATAGTTGTAAAACACCAAATATCAGACCAAATGCTTTTGTAGTCAACATTGACAGCTCTTACTCGCCAAAAATACTTTGTTCCAAATTCTAAATTATTTATATTAAAAAGAGTGTCATAAATTTCATTAATATCAAATTCTAAATCAGAAAAATTCTCAGTTTTAGAAACCTGTAAATCATAATTAACAGCACCTTTAACGGGCTGCCATTTCAATTCCACATCTAATTTAGTTCCTTTTTCATTATTAGTCAAGGAAATCAAATTAGGTTTCATAACATACGTGATACTTTTTAAACACAAAAAATGCAGAGAACCACAACTCACAGTTTTCCAGTTATCATCAATTCCGATTTGTATAAAATCACCGCTGTAAGCTTTTGTTCCGGCGTTGATAAGTTGCCCGAATGAATTATCCCCGCAAATCCATAAAGTTCCATCGTCTCTTATAGCTATTGAATTATTTCCACCACAGGCAACAAATTTCCATTGCCTTTTATCATTGATATCAGTTCTCACACGGATTGGATTTACTTTTATAGAATAATAAGGAGTACTAGTTTGTCCATTGTCGTTATTTCCCCAGCTAAAAAGATATTTATTACCTCTAATTCCCATTGAGTGATTTCCACCGCAGGAAATTTGTTCCCAGGAAGTACTTGTGTCAACTTGAACCGGATAATTTGAATCCAACCTGCTTCCAACCCCTAACTGTCCGTAATTATTGTATCCCCAAGACCAAAGCGTGCTATCTTTTTTTAAAGCTAATGTGTGGTTATACCCACAATCTATTTTTTCCCAATTAACCTCATTTCCTATTTTAACTGGATAAGTAGTATTAATCCAATTTCCAACTCCTAACTGACCGTAATTATTATCGCCCCAAGCCCAAAGCGTCCCATCGGCTTTTAAAGCAACAGAATAATAAGAGCCACAAGCAATAGCTTTCCATTTATCGTTACTTAATTTAAAAGGAAAAAGTTTAGTAACATTAGTGTTGTCACCTAACTGCCCTTTATTATTGTATCCCCAAGCCCAAAGCGTCCCATTGGTTTTTATTGCTAAGGTATGAGAAAAGCCACATTCTACTTCGAGCCAATCGGTATCCATTCCTATTTGAACTGGCTCAATTTCGTCAATTTGAGTGCCATCGCCCAACTGACCATCTTTATTATTGCCCCAAGCCCAAAGCGTTCCGTCAGTTCTTATTGCAACTGTATGTTCGTTACCACAGGAAATTTTAAACCATATATCATTTTTACCAATTCTCACTAATTTTTTTAGGTCTTCAAGTGAATTATTTCCAATTTGACCGCTGGAATTCCTTCCCCAGCCCCAAGCTGTAGCAGAAGCACTTGCTTCAATACTGCAAATTGTTAAAATTAACAAACAATACAAAACATAGTAAATTCTTTTCATATCAATTTGAATTTATTTAAAAAAAACTATTTATAAAATCTTATTTCATTTATTTAAATATACTAAAATATTTTACACATTGTTTCCTTTAAATGGTAATCCGTAAAATGAGTTATTAAATATTTCCGGTATTTTTATTATTTAAAATGTTTTCCTCATTATTGCTTATTATACAAATTAATAAATTTAAAATAATTATCAAAATATTAAATTCCTAACTCCGCTATTTTAGAAATTCTCTCTTCTTTCAATTTCCAAAGAATTATTGAAAAACAAATTTGTATAAATAAAATTAAATTAATTTGTATATTCTTTCATAATTTTGTAAAATTTTTTACATTTATATTTATTTTAATGTATCATTTATTGAAATAATTTTTAAATTGTAATTGCATTTTATAACGAAAAAATAAAAAAAATGACAAAAACATTTGCAATAGAAAGTAATGGCTTCTTGGAAAAAACAGCTTGCTATATAAATGGGCAACAAGTAGGCGGATTAAAAGAAGTCTTTATCAATATAGATGAAGCTGGCATTTTTGATGCAATTATTCAGTATGAAGCAAAAGATAAGCAGATTTATACTTGCCAAATCTTCAATGATAACTTACAAAATATAAAAATTGTTGAGCCGTCTTTCACAGAAGAAGAGGCAAACCAGTTAGCATTGTTTGAGATAGAAAGTGACGGCACTGTTGACAACACTACTGTTTTTTTCAATAATGAAGAATTGGTTGGGGTAGTTAGCTTATTTATTCATATTAAAGCAGTTACAGGGAACAAAGGAATTCAGTATTTATTCAACAAGCCATTCATTAATGAGCAACCCCTTTTCAAAACTGAAATCATTTTTAGGAATGAAGACGACACTTTTAGTACTGAATCTATTTTTTAGAATATATTATGAAAACAAAAAACATTATTAATTTAAAAGTCATTAGTATAGTATTTCTTGTATTAATGCTATTGATGCCGGATATTTTAGAAGCAAGAGGAGGAAGAGGTTTTGGTGGAGGAAGAAGCTTTGGTGGTTCACGCCGTTCTTTTTCTAACCGGCAATATAGCAGACAGCCATCAAGAACGTCACCAACTCAATCAAACAGAATGGGAACTTCTCAGCGAAAAACAAGTTTTGGCGGAACCCGCCTTTCTTCTAGTCAAAATTATACAAAAAAGTATGGAACACCTCGCAGAACTGCTCCGGCCGGGACAACTCCGGGCGTTCCAAAAAACTATGTCGTTCATCAATACGGTGGATATGGAAATTCTTTGATGATGGGATATTTGATGGGACAATCTTCATTCCTTTGGATGATGCCTTTCCATCCTGCCTTTTATTACTCAAAACCTTATTATGTTGAAAACCCGGACGGAACAATGGAGGTTTACCCACCTACTTTTTCTTTTGAAAAGGTCATTATAACAATAATAATTTTGGCTGGTATTGTATTTATAATCAGGGCTATAATTAAAAGAAAAAGGCAATACAACAACCAGCAAAGTTCTCAATCCTCTTTTATGTAGTTGAAAACTCAACTATCTTTGTATTACAATATATTTAAAACAAGATAAATGCTAGTGTAATATCCCTTTGAAAACCTGACTATACCATCTTGTTATTTCGACCCCCAGAATGAAGTAATAACTTTATTTTAATGGAGATGACATCAGTTTACCCTGTCATTCCGAAACGAAGTGAGGAATCTCACAAGTCATTGCAACCAAAGAATTTGAGATTTAGAAACTGTGCTTTTCAGTAATACTATCAACAAGTTGATAGCATGACAGACAAAAGTAAAGATGTCATTGGCAAGCGCAGCGAGAAATCTCAAATCATGTGGTATCATTGACTTGTGAGATTCTTCGCTCCGCTCAGAATGAACCACTTCGGTTTTTAAAGCACATAACTATATGTATTATATATAATTATAATTATATATATGAAAGCGGAAGTCATCGGATGACTGCCAGTCATCGGATGACTAAAAAGTTCATTTTCTCAGAAGTAAACGTCTTCGTTTATATTCGCCTCAGAATGACAGTCTTAAATTTATGTCATCTCCATTTAAATAAAGCACTTGCTTTATCTGGGGGTTTGGAATGACAAATAAACAAATTTTATCAATAAAAGCAACTTGGTATTAAGGAGAAGTTTTTTTTTAGAAAATATGGACTCCACTTGGGAAGGTGGAGTCCATCTGAAGAATAAAAATAAAAACTAAATCTTCCAGCGTAATCCAAAATAAATATTTCTGCCGGTTATAGGTGCGTAAACAATTGAGCTGTCGAAATATTCACCGAAAGGATTTTGATATGCTAATACTGGAACTGGCTGAGTATATCCGGTAAGGTTTTCTGCTCCAACGTATATTTCGAAATTATCAAAAGTTTTTGTTATTTGAGCGTGAAGTAAAACGAAGCTATCAAATTTTTCGGGCAAACGGTATTCTATCGGATTTGATGATGTATTTGGAAGTCTTCCGCCACCATTGAAATCAATAGTGAAATCTGCCATCCATTCTCTAAATAAGGTAGAATATGCAAAATTTAAAAATGCCTTGTGTTTGCTAATCAATGGCTTTTCTAAAAGTACTCCGTTAAAAGTAGTTTTAACGTCATTCAACCTGTAGGCAGCCATAAGGTCCATTCCTTCAAACAAAGTGAAAGACAAATCAGTTTGGAAGCTATTTGAATAAGAATCGCCGTGCAGATTAGAAAAATAAACGTTTCTTGGGCTTCTGTCCATATCAACGACAATTTGATTAATAAAGTCAGTTCGATAAAACTCCGAATTTAAAGTAAATTCCGTTCCGAATAAATCGAATTTAATGTTGGCATTAATACCATAATTCACTGCTTCTTCCGGTTTTAAGCTTTCTTCAATAACAAAATTCCTTGAACTTGCAAGCGAGCCGATATTTTCAGCGAAAATGTTTGAAGTTCTAAATCCCTTTCCAGCAGAAGCACGCAATATAATATTTTCGCTTAAATCATATTTCAAATGAAAACGGGGAGTGAAAAATGTGCCGTGAATATTATGGAAATCGGCTCTTACTCCAGCTATAAAAGTAAAGCCGAATACATTGCTCAAAGTATATTCTGTATAAACGCCCGGAACTATTTCATTCCGATAATAACCTGTTCCCTTGAATTCTTCGATAAATTCATCATAAACTAAACTTACTCCATTAACGAAGTGATGGCTAATTTCTTTTTCAGCTTCGTGAAGATGTTCTTCTTCATTTTCTTCAACACTTTCCTCTTCTTCGCCCTGATGGTGCAATGGTTCAATTTTCCAATCATACAGCAAATTTAGATAAACTGAATTTTGCTTACCATTGTAAGTATTATGTCCGAAATAAGAATCCTGTTTATGATGAGAAGCAGATGCAATCATTGCAATACTGGAATATTGCTCTGAAGGAAGCACATAACCATTTTTTGCAAATACTTCATATCGCTCAGTTTTAATATTCAAGCCGTATAAATTTGGATTTTTAGAAGGAAAGAAACCTTTTTGTCCGGCTTCTCTATCTTCGTAAAGTGCTTTAACTCCAAATTGAGAATGAAAATCATCAACGAAATATTCCCAGTGATTAAAGAAGTTAAACTGAGTAACCATTGGGTGGTCTAAAAAGCTGTCATTATTGTGGTCTTCTTCAAATTGCAATGTATTTGCGTGAAGAAAAATAATTGTATTCAAATTTTCAGCTAATGGAATTTTTGAATTTATATTTCCTTCAAATTTCCCTTGTTGATTTGCATAAATATTTGAATAAAAATCTTCAGCAGATTCTTTCTTTTTAAAAGAAACGTTGATTTGTCCAGTAATAGATTCATAACCATCAACAACGGAAGCAGCCCCTTTTGATATTTGGATTGATTCCATCCAAGGTCCGGGAACATAGTTTAAACCGAACATTGAAGCAATACCACGTAAATTAGGTATTTTATCAGTCAGCATCTGAACATATTTGCCTTGAAGTCCGAGCAATTGGATTTGCTTTGCTCCAGACATAGCATCAGTATATTCCACATCAACGGAAGGATTGGTTTGGAAACTTTCAGAAAGATTGCAGCAGGCAGCTTTCTTTAAACCTTGTGAGGTTATTGATTCTGTCTTTGAAATTGATGAATATGAAACTGTATTGCCAGCTTGATGACCTACTATTTCAACTTCATCTAATTCTAATTCAGATTTAAGTTTTACTTCGATATTATTTTGATTCTTTGAAATAACGATTGTATCTTTTTTGTATCCGATGTAAGACACAACAAGCTTGTTTGTTTTGTCAGTTGTTTCAATATTGAAGCGTCCTTTGGAATCGGTTAAAGTGCCAATTCCAGTGTTTAGCCATTGAACTGATGCTTTCGGAAGTGCTGCTTTCTTTCCATCAGCATCAATCCCAAACACAGTTCCGCTTATTTCAGCTTTTACAAAACTTAATGATAGTATAAAAACTATTAAAACTAAATATATATTTTTTTTCATTTTTTTTCTCTTATTATTTAATTATTAATTATTAATTATTTTACATTTTTCTTATTCCCCTCTTGAGAGCTGACGTTACCCATTAATATATTCAAATACAA
>DAIOVK010000028.1:0-14061 GCA_036759045.1 Kapaibacterium sp. (SeqCode)
TTACCAATGACATCGCTCCTTTGTCGGTCATTCTGAACGAAGTGAAGAATCTCAATCTCTGTGTTAGCAATGACTTGTGAGATTCCTCACTTCGTTTCGGAATGACAAGGTAAAATTATGTCATCTCCATTAAAATGAAGCACTTGCTTCATTAGGGGGTTCGGAATGACACAAGATAGTAAGTCTTTTAACGAATTCCTCGCTCGCCCAATGGCTTGCTTGCTTTATTGTAAGGAGGTTGTTTGTGTTTTGTGTGTTCATTTTTTAAACTGTATTAATATTATGTTTTTAAAAATTATTGCATATCAGAATAAGTGTTAAAAGCTAATTTTTTATAATAATTGTTTTCATTACTTTTTAATATAATTAATTTGTTTAATTAACTCTTCTTCAGAGGGCAAATAAAGCATATATTTTTTTGCTATTAGTTGCTTGTTATCGTTTAAAATTGAGTATTTAACAATGGTTTCATCTTTGTCAGCACAAAGCAAAATCCCTATAGTTGGGTTGTCGGTTTCAGAACGTTTAAGGTCGTCATACATACGCACATACATATCAAGTTGCCCAATGTCTTGATGAGAAAGTTCTCTGGTTTTTAATTCGATTAAAACAAAACATTTTAAAATATAATTATAAAATACTAAGTCGATATAAAAATCTTTAGTTTCGGTACGAATAAGTTGTTGACGAGCAACAAACGCAAAACCCTTTCCTAGTTCGAGCAAAAAATTCTGTAAGTTGTCAATTATTGCTTGTTCTAATTCCTGTTCTAAAAATTTTATATCTGGTTTAAATCCAAGGAACTCAAGTATATTCGGGTCTTTTAAAAAATCTTTCTTTGTAGCAAGTAGCTGCAAGTTTTCATTAGCTTCGCTCATTATAGATTGCTTATCGGTAGTAGCTGTTAACCTTTCGAAATAAAAAGAATTTATTTGACGTTTAAGTTGTTCAACGTTCCAGCATTGGTCTGCAGCTTCATTGATATAAAATTGACGAGCATCTGGATTTTCTATACGCATTAAAATACGATAATGACTCCAACTTAAATCTGTTCGTAGCTTATAAACCCTAAAATTGTTACTGTCTTGTAAAAGGTTACATGGAATGTCACCTTTTTGAAAAATTGAAAACTCTTGCAATAGGTTACATGAACTGTCACCTTTTTGATTTACAGGTAGCCAGTATTGAAATTCCAAATAGAATTTTCTGAAAAGTTTTAGGTTTGTAAGGTCATATCCACTTCCAAAATCAGAAGTAAGTCGCTCGGATAGTTGTTTTAATAAAAAAGCTCCATATTCAGCACGTTCTTTTCCGTTTTGTTCTTCTTCAACAATAAGACGGCCAATTTGCCAATTTGCTAAAACTGCAGCAAAATTAATGGTTTTGTATGCGAAATTTTTTGCTTCAGTTAAAACTTCAACAATTTGATTGTAAAACTTTTTATTTATTGTTTTTTGCTTCATTTTTAATATATATTAGAAGTAGTAACACTTTTTCCAAGATACTCGCTCGCCCACTGGCTTGCTTGTTTAATTGTAATTAATTCGGATGTTTGCATTCTATTTGTTTAATATTATTTATCAAAAATTTCTTTGTTTTCTAAATAAATACTCATTATATTTAGTTTTTCATTTCCTCAACTATGTCGTTCATACATTACCTTTCCAGTTTCTAATACCTCATTTACAAAACTATATTTGTTTTTTCTTGTCTCGTCTATTTCTTTTTGATTATATACAATTAAATCAATTGGCAGTTTAGAACCATAAAGAAATTTTCTTAACTCAATCGCTCTTTCTGGTCTTGGTTTATCTGTGTCCTTAACAACAAATAAGTCAATATCGCTGTTTTCATTTGGATTGCCAGCGGAATAAGAACCAAAAAGGATAATTTTTTCGGGATTATATCCTTTAATAATTTTTTCAACTACATCATTAATTTCTTCTTCTGTAATTAACATTCCTACCCCCAAATCAACATTCCAACCGCTGTAAGCACAATATTTACCAAAGCTAATGGTAAAAGAACACGCCAGCCCAACCTCATCAGTTGGTCGTAGCGGAAACGCGGGATTGACCACCTTACCCAAATAAAGAATAAGCACATCAGAATAATTTTAATTAGAAAGCAAACAAATTGCGTTATTGCTAAAGCAACTGAGCCAGCTTCCAAACCAAGTAATTCATAATTAAAAGGTAACTGCCAGCCACCGAGATAAAGCAGTAAAATTATTGCAGAAGCAGTTGCCATATTAGCGTATTCTGCAAGGAAAAACATACCGAATTTCATACCGCTGTATTCTGTGTTATAGCCGCCGACAAGCTCTGGCTCAGCTTCAGGCAAATCGAACGGTGCGCGGTTAGTTTCTGCAAATGCAGCTACAAGGAAAATAATAAATCCAAGTGGTTGCAAAAATATGTTCCAACAGAATCCCTCTTGCTGCAATACAATGTCATTCAAGGAAAATGAGCCGGCAAGCATAAACACTCCGATTATTGCAAGCCCCATTGATAGCTCGTAAGAAATCATCTGTGCTGAAGAACGCAATCCACCAAGCAAAGAATATTTATTATTCGAAGACCAGCCAGCAAGAGTAATGCCATAAACGCCGACAGAAGTCATTGCAAGCACAAATAAATATCCAATATTTAGGTTTGGAGCTACTCCCATATATATAACTTTTTCCCCGATTTGAATATAATTTGCAAAGGGAATAACGGAATACACTGCGATAGCTACTCCAAGCGAGATGATTGGAGCTAAACTATGAAAACGCTTGTCAGCAGCTTGTGGCACTAAATCCTCTTTCATAAATAGCTTCAGCACATCGGCAAATGGCTGAAGCGTTCCAAAAGGTCCAACCCTGTTAGGTCCAATGCGATTTTGAATGAATGCAGAAACCTTACGTTCCAAATATACTAAAACCGCTGCCGCAGTAAGTATCATCGAAATTATGAATAGTGCTTTTATTCCTACTTCTATCAAGAGCCATACAAATTCTGACATATTTTTAATTATTAAGTTTAAAAATAATATTCTTATAATTACGAAAATAAGAAAAATTAATTTTAAACTGCAAAGAGAATATTTTAGAGGAGTTCCAGAACTTTTTACTCCAAACCGACAACAAGCAGTTAAAAATAAAAATATTTTGTAAATAAATATTTATTTTTTATTTTTACTTTATTATTGAATTAATTGTCTAAAATCGAAAAATGTAAAATAAAATATAAAAGGAGAAAAATGTTTAAAACTAAGAATCTAATCATATTTATTGCAGTATTTTTTGCATTTACATTTGTAAGCACTAAAGCAAACACATATTTTTTAGTAGGTTACGATTATGCTCTTCCTACTTCTGATTTCAAAGATGTTGTTTCCAATGCTATGGGAATTCAAATCAAGGTGGAAAGTCGCCGCTTTTGTAATTTCTGGTTCGGTGCTAATGCCGAATACATTTTTATCAAGAATAAAGACAATGTAATTGAAAATGTAAAAAACATTTTTACTTTCTCTCCAAACGTTAAGTTCGTTATTTATAAAAATACTGAAGTTAATGATTACAAAGGCAATTTAGCACTATATTTGAGTCCGGGGCTTACTTTCAGCAATATTGAAGGAAAAGACGATTTAAGCCCTTTAGGTATTGGTGGATATGCAAACATTGGTGCTTGTTATGGCTTCAAAATGTTTGGCAGGTGCGCTTCAATTGATTTCGATATAAAATACAATCTTCCTAATTTTATATTAAAGGACAGCAACCGCGAAACATTTCAGTACATAACTATCGGATTATCGTTAGGGATATGTCTATGAAAAAAGTATTAATTTTAATTTTGCTGAGTATCATTGTTTTTGCATCTTGCACTACGCCTCAAAAGCAGATTATAAGGAGCAATGATATAATCCGTATTGATTCTGCGGTTGCCCAAACTGATAAATATAGTTCTTTCCCTAATTCTGCTGAAAAACGTAATTCATATTATTTGGAAGGAACGGTACTAAAAGTTGAAAAACGCTCACGCTGGTTAAATTGCCCTCCAAGCGATACCGGCACTTTTGTTATTGATACTTTTGTTGTTTTTTTAGATAAAAAAGCTAACGATAATCAAATTGAGCGAATTGATATAAAAGATATTATTTTCATTGGACAAAAAATTGATAACATTTCAATAAATGAATATCAAAATATCAACATATTTGAAAAATCAAACGACCCTTTTCTACCAAATTCAATAAGAACGGTACAGGTTGATTCAATATACGTTCCTTGTCCGGAAGAAATGCCCTGTCCCTGTGGAAATTTAAGCGTGGATTATAATTTGGATTTAGATATTAGCTGTCCAAAATGCCAGCCAGATTGGTGGTTTCTTGAATTAAACTACATTAACAGCATTTTTTCAGATTTTAATTTTCTTGAAGCTGATTTCAAGTACAGAAATGTTAAACATTTTGAAGCTTCTGCTGGCTTTCGTTTTGATAAAACACTGATTGGATTGCTCTATAGCCCTTGGTTTGAGGTGAATAATTATTTTGATGATACTAAGGAAAACAAGCCACTGCTTGCTCTTTACGGAAAATATAAATTCGACCCATTCCTTTGCGTAAATCCTTATATTTACGGCTTGCTCGGAACAGCAGTGGATAAGACTACCTTTGATTACATAGGAAATAAGAGTTACCAACCGGACAACACCAGCACATGTATTTCAAATTTTGGATTTCCACTTTCTTATGGCTTTGGGCTTGGTATTGATGTTCCTATTCCTTCCTGTCTGTTTAATATAACTTTCGACATTGGCTACCGCTCTCTTGCCGTAGGACAGCGTCTGGTTGCTACTCCTCTTGATGACCAGCTATTTATTAGGAGATTGGACGTATGGAATTTTAGAATTGGTATCTCCTTAGGTAATAAATAATTATGTTTAATTAAACCAGAAAAATAATGAAAACATATAAATACATATTGCTGTTAGCTTCGCTGCTTATATTTGCTTCCTGTTCTTCCGAAAATAACATTCATAAATCGTTACCTTATGGGAATTATAATACAATTTATCCGGAAAGCAAACAAAATGATTCTCTCAATCAGATTTCCTTGGTTGCAATACCAGACGTTTTAGGAAATTCTGCAATTTCTTATGAAAGGGAAGTAGAAAATTCTAACAGCAGAAGCAGAAAATTAATAAACTCCCGCGATTTTATTGAAAGCATTATCAAACCAAATGAATCAAATAAAGAAGTTATCGATGCATTGACTAAGAATTTAGAGCAAGTTGCTTTAATTACCGATACTTCCGGATATGTATCTTTTTCTCATCCAATTACTGAAATGTTTGCAAAGTATAAGGAATTAAATATAAGTGGGAACGTTGGCGGAACAGACATTTTTGAGTTTAATAAAGTGAAAGGAAAATATCAGTTTGAAGCGCTTCCGCAGCCGATTAATTCAATTTTTTGGGATTCTCATCCTTGCTTTGTACGTGATACAATTAGAAATAGCCGCATTGTTTCGCTTTTAGTTTGGGCTTCGGACAGGAAATCTCCGTTTGTTAGAAACCAAATTGGCGAGATTAGTACAGGTTCAACTACAGACATAAATTTATATTATGCTTTTCTTGATAACGACAGAGTTTTAAAATTTGACTCATTAACTTTAATTAATTCAGAAGCAGATGAAATTTCTCCATTTGTTTACTGCCTCTGCTCTAAGCCCAAACTACTTTTTGCTTCTAATCGCAAAGGAGAAAAGAATTTCGAAAAAAAAGACAATTTCGATTTATACTACTCAGAAATCAAAGTGAATTTTCGTGAACTTAAAGTTGAAGTTCTAAACTCTCCAAAACAGATTTCTGAATTTGAAAAAGAACTTGATGACGTTACTACAATTAATACATCTGATTTCGATGAAGTTTTTCCATTTATTCCCAATCCAATTGGAATTGGCAGCAGAGGAGAATACATTTATTTTTCTTCCGATAGGTTCAGTGTGCCTTGGAGTAGGAAAAAACGCGATTTTGTTAATATTAAAGATGAACGAGAGTGCCCTTGTGAAACTTCAACTTCCGATTCGCTTATTCAAAATGAAGGCGGATACGATTTTTACGTTTTTGAAGTTCCGCAAGCAATAAGATGTATTCCACCCCCTAAGCCGGTTTTAAGTGTTATTGCTAAAGTTAATCTAATCAATTTGAATTCAGAAAATGATACGATTTATATTGAAAATTTACAGCAGCAAGATATTTTGATTTCTAAAATTTCAAAAAATATTGCTAGCCAGTTCCAGATGTTAACAAACAGAAAACTTGTAATTGAAGATAGTATAAGGATTTTAGAAATAAAATCAAAAAAGAATAAGCAGGCAATCAAAGAGTATTTAACCGAATTAAATAGTATGAATCTACAAAAAACAGATATTTTGAAAAAAATTCCTACTTCTAATATTTTATATGCTAAATCTGATGAATACTATACCATAGATGAAAACACTGCTTATCTTTTTAGTATAGAAAAGCAAAGTGAAGAATGTAAAGAAATGAATTGCAGCGAGGTTATTTTAATAACTCCAGAAAAAATTTTTAAAGATGAAACCTTAAATGTAACACTAAATTGCATTTCAAAACCGATTGTTCCAGAGCAAATCAAATTTGAATATGCAACAGGGCTTGCATTTTTTGTTACCGGTTATTGGTGGCCTACAACAGAAGAGAATCTTGCTTTATTGCAGGAAAGAATAAACAGTGGCTGTCTAAAAAATTCGCAATTTATTGATGTATATGATTATGATTACGTTTCAGCAGCAGAGTTAAATTCAAATTTTTTAGAAAATGAATTTTATCCAAAAATTGACAGCGTTCTTAATCTTCTTGACAAATGCAATAATAATCAAACATTGCGAATAGTTGTTTACGGATTAACCGACCCCTGCCGTCTGAGGAATACTCCAAATGAAGAGCAAACGCTTTATACCTGCGATTCGGATATTGAATATTATGAATTTAGTACTAACAGAAAAACAACTATTCAGCAAGGCACTATGATGAAGCAACCAAATTTGATTGATGAAACTGGCAGAGATTATAATTTACCTTATGGCACTCAACAGGGAAATTATTTGCTATCGATGTTACGTTCATATTACACTATGGAGACTATAGATAAGGGTTTAAAAGAATATTCAGAAAAATATAGAAGTTTGAGAAATAAAAAAAACATATATGATATATTTGAATTGAAAGCAATTGGAATTGATAATATTAATAAAGAATGTCCGGCAGTGTGGTATAATTTCGTAACTGATGAAAGATTTAAGAATGTGCCAATCATTCCGGAAGGTTGTGATAACGAGCCGTTTAGCCGTAGAGTTATGATTTACGCAGATATTGTTGATAAAAATGATATTAAAAAGGGTTTTACTGTCTCTCCTTGCGGGGATAGATATAATAAATCTAGAATAATTCAGGAATTAGAAATTCCTCTACCTGCCTTACCAGTAGAAGTTGTTGATTTGGATATTAAATATAAAGAAAGCGAAGAAGACGATGAAATGGGCTGTCCCGGTCCGCCTTGCTACTTCTGGATTGAATTTGCTGCTGTGGAAAGCGAAGAAGAAGCCCGTTTTGTTGAAAGTATTTTACAGTTAGTTGGTATTGATGACTATTTCGTGGACAGAAGCAGAAAGACTTATATTAGAATAGTTTCCCATAAAGATGAAGATAAAAATTTAGTTGAAAAGAAATTACTCGAATACCAGGAATTATTGAAAAATAAACTTAATCCATTATTAGATAAAATTATTTTAAAGATGTCGATTAAGTTTTAAAAACAAATTTTTCTAATTTTCGTCTATTTCAAAGCATTTTTTTGCTAAAAGAAAATAAAAAAACTAAGGAAAAATTGTGAAAAGAATCTTAATTGTCGCATTTGCTTTACTAATATCATTGAATATTTCTATTGCCAAACAAGATTTGCTTTTTGTTGGCGAAGAATTACTTTACGAAGTCTCCTTTCTCGGCGTAAAACTTGGAAGTATCAAACTTGTTACTGAAAATGAAACTGAAATAAATGGAAAAAAAGCTGTTAAAGTCAAAGGATACCTGAATTCATACAAAGGAATACCTTTTGTAGATTTAGAGAGCGTCTTTGAAAGCTGGCTCGACCCATCTGCAACTTATTCATATAAATTTATTGGAAATGTAAAATCTAATAACAACCGAAATAAGCAGGAAATAGAGTTTGATTACGAAAAAGGAATCATTAAAAATAAACAATTTAAAAATAATGAAGTAGATTTTAATACTACTTTTAAAACCAACAAAAAGTGGAGTGAAGGACTGTCTATTTTATATCTCGCCAGAAAATTTATTAATTTAAAAAGAACGATTAAAATTCCAACTATTATCTATAAAGACACTTGCTCTACTACAATAAATTTCACAGGAAAGCAAGAAACAGTAAATATTTCCGCTTTTAAAAAGCCGGTAAAAACGCTTTACTTTACTGGACTTGCCGATTGGGAGGGAATTTATGGTTTAAGCGGAAAATTTGAAGGTTGGTTCTCAGACGATGACGCCCACGTCCCAATCAAAGCAAAAATGAATGTTTATGTTGGTAGTGTCGTTATCGAATTAGTGAAATGGAAACGCGGAAGCTGGAATCCACCAAGCTAATTGTTAATTATTAATTATTAATTATTAATTATTAATTGTTAATTTTAACTGGTTGGAATATAATAAGATAAAGATGTCCTACATCTCGAAGATGTAGGACATCTGGATTTTTTGCTTTTGTAATGCCCTAGAAACTTTACGAAAATAAAATCTAAGTCATACGAACTGCAAGTTGATAGCATTAGAACCCCTTACCCAATAACGAAAATAAAGGAGTTAGGAGATTTGACTCGCAAAGAACAATTTCGCAAATTACTTAGAAAAGGTGTCATTTCGAACCCCAGAATGAAGTAATAACTTTATTTTAATGGAGATGACATCAGTTTACCCTGTCATTCCGAAACGAAGTGAGGAATCTCACAAGTCATTGCTACCAAAGAATTTGAGATTTAGAAACAGTGCTTTTCAGTCATACTATCAACAAGTTGATAGCATGACAGTCAAATGTAAAGATGTCATTGGCAACGAAGTGAGGAATCTCACAAGTCAATGATACCACAAGATTTGAGATTTCTCGCTGCGCTTCGAAATGACAAGATGTTATAGTCAGATTTTCAAAGGGATATTACACTAGAATCAAATTTCATACAAACAGCAAACTGAGCGTATAATTTTCTTCTAATTTCATTTTTAAATTTTCTTGAATCACATTAAAGTACTGAAAAAAAGTGGATAATATTAGTATAGAAACTGCAATTGAAAAATTCCTTAATTATTGCGATATAGAGCGTAATTATTCTGAAAACACTATTATTACATATAGCATTGCATTAAAACAGTTTGTCGAATACTTGCTCAAAGAATTTGATGTAATACCAGCAATAGAAGAAATTGATTACAAAACTCTCAGACCTTTTATCCCTTTTCTTTATCAACAAAAGAAATCTAAAATATCCCTTCGGCTCAAAATTTCCGCTATAAAATCATTTTTTAAGTTTTTATTAAAAAAAGGCATTATTGATAAAAATCCCACTTCATTGCTAAGCTATCCCAAGAAAGACAAGAAGTTACCATCTTACCTTGTAAAAAAAGAAACAGAAATTTATTTCAAAAATTATGAAAATTTAGAAAACTTAGAAAATCCAATTGAAGCCAGAAATTTAGCTCTTTCAGAATTGCTTTATAGTTCTGGTCTTCGTATTTCTGAAGCACTATCAATTACAAAAAATGAAATTGATTTCCAAAATAAAACTATAAGAGTAATCGGAAAAGGTAGAAAAGAACGTATTGTTCCACTCGGACAAAAGGCAATAGTAGCCCTTAAAAAATATCTTTTATTAAGAAGTAAAATAAAAGATTGCAATAAAACCGATTTCATTTTCATAACAAAGAATGGAATGAAATTAACTGCTACAGATGGCTACCGGATTATCCACAAGAATATGCAAACAGTTACTGAATCTAAGCAGAAAAGCCCACATATTTTCAGACATAGCTTTGCTACTCATTTGCTTGATAATGGTGCTGATATCCAATCCGTAAGTGAAATGCTCGGACACTCTTCTCTTTCATCTACTCAGGTCTATACCCATTTATCAATAGAAAAACTTAAGGAAACATATAAAAAAGCCCATCCCAAAGCAGATATTGAGAACCTAAAAGAAAAATAACAAATACAGAACTCCTGTACCTCGTAGTTTTATTTCGCATGCTTGTCATTTCGACCCCCCTGATAAAGCAAGACTTTTATTTTAAATGGAAATGACAAAATTTTACCCCTGTCATTCTGAAGCGCAGCGAAGAATCCAGAAAATTTTTTTAACCACTACTCTCTGGATTCTTCACTTCGTTCAGAATGACCGACAAAAGTAAAGATGTCATTGGCAACCCAATAATGAAGTAAGAACCATGTTTAAATGGAGATTACATCACTAAAAGTGTCATTCTGACGAATGTCAGAATCCATCTTAAAAATAGTTTTTATAGGTCATTTGTTATTAATCATTAGTATTTTTACTAACAAATATCAACCAATGACTAAAATATTCCTCTGAATTTAGGGAAAACCAAGATGGATTCTGGCATACACAAGAATGACAAGTAAAGATGTCATTGGTAATCGCAGCGTAGAATCTTACAACTCTTTACTACCACAGACATTGAGATTTCTCACTTTGTATTGGAATAACATTTTTACATTTGTCTGTCATGCTACCAACTTGTTTATAGTATTACTAAAAGTACACTGTTTATAAATCTCAAGTTCTGTGATAACAATAAATTGTGAATAATTCTTTTCCTTTTAAAATGACACTTATATTTTGTGCTTATTGTTACAGGTTTGAGGTATCTATAAATAAATATTGCAATACAAAAAAAAGTGTTTTTTATTCCAATTCTTTTATATAAATTAAATACGTGTAAAACAAATATTATGGAGATTATATGAAAAGTAAATTACTTATTTTTATCTTATTTGCAATTTGTTTATATTCTTATTCATTCATATATAAAACGAATGAACCGCAACTTAAGTATAGCGATTTCCAAACTCCTAAATACTGTGGGACGGCTTGCCATTCTGATATGTATCGCCAATGGGAACAGTCTATGATGGCTCAGGCATTTGTTCATCATTGGGATGAAATAGAATATTTCAATTTAGCACTACCACATGCGCGTCTTGACGAAAAAGTTGCAGAAGTAGAAGCAGGTTGTAATGGCTGCCATACTCCAATGGCATTTCTAACTGGCGACATTCCACCTAAAAGGCCAACAGAGAATACCCGTGCTAATGAAGCAGTATCTTGCGATGTCTGCCATACAATTACCGGCTTTAAAGGAGATATTCCTTATAATTTTAATTATGTGATAAAGCCCGGCATAACAAAATACAACTCACGAATAGGCGAAATGTCTTCACCGAATCACAAAATAGAGATTAATCCAATAATGAAGTCCGGTGATTTTTGCGGTATTTGCCATAATGAGATGAGTCCTTATGGGATTTGGGTAAAGTCCACTCATTTAGAGTGGAAAGAAGGACCTTATTCAAAGGAAGGAGTGCAATGTCAGGATTGCCATATGCCGAGGGCTGCTTCGCAAAAAGCATCTCTTGGAAAAGTATATAATGACACAAGGCAGCATCTGTTCAATGGCGCCCATGACAAAGGTAAAGTAAAAGGAACTATTGAATTAAGGGTTTATTCCGATATTAAGGAGGCAGAACCTGGCGATGTCGTTAAATTCACTGTTACTTTATTCAATCAAAAAACCGGGCATAAATTCCCTTCCGGCTCCGTGGAAGACAGGTTGGTCTGGCTACAACTTGATGCTGTTGATTCAAAAGGAAACCAGTATCATTTACCCGTAGATAAAAAAGGTTTTAAAGGAGAAGAATATACTATTTCTGATGATATTTTTGCTTATCAGGATATGGGAATTCCGCTAAAAGATGCAAATTTTAAAGGTGTTCAGCGTGATGATATTCAAAAAGGTAATCGGATTTTTCGTATGCCATACTTCGATAAAGATGGTAGAATGACAATGCAGCAATGGAATACTGCTTCTCTCGGTGTTGATTATCGTCTTGGACCACGCGAAACCAAAATCGAAACTTTTACTTTTAAAGTTCCTAATAATGCTAGCGAAGGAAAATTAAAAGTTACTGCTAAACTAAATTATCAGTTACTTGTTAAATCTGTTGGTGAATTTTTAAAAGTCCCTTCAGAAGAGTTTGAGGTTTTGGAAGTCAACCGAAATTCTACAGAAATTGAAATTTTGCAGTAAAAGTTGAAATGCTTTCCTTCTTCCAAAGTTTAACTTGGGAAGTAGGATTTTCGACTATGAAAAAATTCTAGTCATACTATCAACTTGTTGATAGTATGACTTTCTTCTTAATTCGTTCTATCATAAAAGTAAACGTCTTCGTTCATATTCGCCTCGAAATGAAACGGTAAAATTATGTCATTTTAATTTAAAGAAGCATTTGCTTTATTATAAGGTTTGAGTAGAAATCAATTTTTAAAATAATTATATTTTATTAAGGAGGAAAAATGAAACAATTACTTACCATTTTAGCATTAACAGTGCTAATAATTCTAACAACAGAAGAAAGCAGCGCTATTCCGGCATTTGCAAGGAAATACAACTTATCCTGCCAAACCTGCCACTCTCCAATGCCACGTCTAAAAGCTTATGGAGATGATTTCGCCGGTAATGGTTTTGCTTTAACAGACAAGGAAAGTCCAAGATATTTCGCTGAAACAGGAGACGAAGAACTTTCACTAATCAGAGATATTCCTGTAGCAGTCCGTATGGATTTATATGGCAGCTATAATTATTCAAATAAGGAAAAAGCAGATTTCGGAACACCATATTTGCTTAAATTCCTTTCAGGTGGCTCGCTCGCAAAAGATATAGCTTATTATTTCTATTTCTTTTTTAGCGAAAGAGGTGAAGTAGCTGGTATAGAAGACGCTTTTTTTATGTTTAACAATATTTTGGGAATTGACATGGATTTGTATGTTGGTCAGTTCCAAATTGCTGACCCATTGTTCAAACGAGAGCTTCGGCTTACTCTTGACGATTACAATATTTACAAACTTAAAGTTGGTTTGTCTAATTCTAATCTCACTTACGATAGAGGACTAATGCTTACACTTGGTTTAGATATCGGGACGGACATTATATTAGAAGTTTTGAATGGAAATGGTATTGGCAAACCAGATGAATTTAAGGTTTTTGACAAAGATAAGCATAAAAGTTATTTTGGAAGAGTTTCTCAGGAAATAACAGATTTCTTAAGAATCGGGGCTTTTGGTTACTTTGGAAAAGAAGATTTAGCTTCTAATACAACTTCAACTACAGCAGAATATTTATTTGCAGGTCCTGATATTACGCTCGCTTTCAACGATTTAGTTGAGCTGAACTGTCAATATGTCTATAGAAGTGATGATAAAACTTTTTTAACTGAAAATGATTTTAATCCAACAGGAAAAATTGAAACTAATGGCGGTTTTGCAGAGCTTATAATAACACCGGATGGCGACAACAGTAAAGTTTATGGTAGTTTGCTTTTTAATTATATTGATTCTGATTTAAAAGAGCTAAATCAAAAATCTGGAACTTTACATCTTGGGTATTTGCTGCGACGGAATATACGTCTTATTGGAGAATATACCTTTACAAGCGCCAAGGAAAAGGATTACAGTAAAGTAATTCTGGGAATAGTTACAGCTTTTTAAAGGGGTGTTATATAATTCAGAACCTCCATGTTAAGCAAATGCTTTATTTAAATGGAGATGACATCACTTAACTTAACGTGTCATTCTGACGAATGTCAGAATCTATCTTATTATTGTTCAACGCTATTCAATTTTAGCTATTTCAATGAAACATTTGGGCTTGCCCAAATGTATCGTGAGCAAGCTCACTTGCTTTCCCAAGATGG
>DAIOVK010000029.1:0-13907 GCA_036759045.1 Kapaibacterium sp. (SeqCode)
CCCCCCTGCCCCTCTCAAGAGGGGAATAAGAAAAGTGGATAAAAAAATATTTTATGAAATGCAGCAATATTTTTAATTAACAAAAACATCGAAATAAAATTCTAAACTTTATATCCAATGAAGCTTTGGCAGAAAAAGAAAAAATTAGCATCAAAGCAATCAAAGTATTTAATAGGTATAGATACTAAATCTGATTTGAAGCTACTTCTTGATATTTGTAAAAAGAATTTACATTCTGTTAACGTGCAACAGGTTTCAACAGCATTTCACTGGTGCGTTAAAGCACATCAGCATAAAATCCGCAAATCTGGTGAGCCGTATTATACTCATCCATTATCAGTAGCTATGATTTTAGCTAATGAAATACCACTTGACGACATTTCTGTTATTTCTGCTTTGCTTCATAGCATTCCAAGCAGTGGCGATATTTATACACTCAAAGACATTCAATCGGAATTCGGAATAACTGTTGCTGAAATTGTTAGTGGTATAGTCAAAATTCAGCAAATAGAAGAACAAAGCATTAGGCAATTAGAGAATTACAGGAAACTTTTACTATCTTTATTTCGGGATGTTCGTATTATTCTTATTAAATTAGCTGACCGTCTTCATAGTATGAGAACTTTGGAATTTCTTGATGAGGAAATGCAAAAACGAATATCGAACGAGACTATGGAAATTTATGCTCCTTTTTCTCAAAGATTTGGGCTTGGTAACCTTAAATGGGAATTTGAAGACCTGTCTTTTAAGTATTTACATAGAGATATTTACGACCAAATTAGCAAAACTCTTACTCTAACCAGAGAGCAGCGAGAAGAATTTATTGATAATTTTATTAGGCCTTACAATTATTTAATTGAAAACGACCCGTATTTAAAGAAAAAAAATATTAAATATGAAATTAACGGCAGAGCAAAGCATATTTATTCAATTTACAATAAAACTCTTTTACGCAATAAACCGGTAGATGAATTATACGATTTGCAGGCAATCCGTGTGATTCTTGACACTGATGAAATTGATATATGCTATAAAGTTTATGAAAAATTAATTGAACTTTATAAACCGGTTCCCGATACATTTAAAGATTATATAGCAGAACCGAAGCCGAATGGCTACCAATCAATCCATATAGCCGTTTATGGAAAAAATAATATTCCAGTCGAAGTGCAAATCCGTACTCAAAATATGCACTTTATTGCTGAAAAGGGGGTTGCTGCACACTTCAACTACAAACGCGGTTTATTGCCAGCTCAATCAGTCCTTGATGATAATACTTTCCAATCATGGATGGATTTAGTCCGGCTCGTTTTCGAGCATCTCGGAGATGAACCTCCTGAAGAACTGATTAAAAGTGTTCGTAAAAATTTATTACAAGAGGAAATATATGTATTCACTAAAACAAACGAATTCAGGGTTCTTCCTAATGATGCTACTCCTTTAGACTTTGCTTATTCTATCCATACTGAAATCGGCAATCACTGCATTGGTGCTAAAGTAAATGGAAGAATCGTGCCTCTTGATTACAAACTGCAAAGTGGAGACCAAATTGAAATTCTTACTTCCAAATCGCAGTTCCCTACTAAAGAATGGCTCAAGCTCTGTGTTACTAATAAAGCACATAATTATATCCAAAAGTATATCAATGACGAAAAAAGAAAAACTATTGAAAATGGTAGGGATATTTACAATAATTCATTAAATAAACTGAATATTTCTTTAAAAGACTATCAAACTGATTTGTTATTCAAGCACCTGCATTTTGCAAGTTTAGACGAAATGCTTTTTGATATAGGTAATAATAAAATTGATGAACTTCTACTTATCAATAGTATTAGCAATTGGTATGAAGCTAATTATTTTACATTTAAAAAGAATAATAAAAAAGATAAAGTTAATGAAAATATTAGCATAAAAGCTAAATCAAATGGCTCGTACTTCGATAATTCTTTGCCAATCAAATATGCTCAATGTTGCTATCCTATACCTAATGATGAAATTATAGGAATTTTAAATGAACAGATGGAAATTGAAGTCCATCGTATAAATTGTAAAAATGTAATTATTCAGCTCTTAAACAAAGAAGCATCTATTTTTAATCTGGAGTGGGATAATTTGCAATCTAATAATTATCTTACTAAAATTCTTATCCAAGGTGAGGAAATACCATCTTTGCTAAGTGATATTAGCACTATGGTTCTTTCACTTGAAAATACCAGTATTAAGGGCTTTAATTTTGATTCTGATGATAAAGGTTTTAAAGGTTACATTTTGATAACAACTGATAGTTTAGTCCATTTAAATGAAATACTTGAAAAGATTAGAACTGTTAATGGGATTCTTTCTGCTGAAAGGTATATTGAGGAGTAAACAAGTGATATTTATAGATACAATTATTTTGTCATTTTGAATCACTTATAATACAAGTGCTTCATTTAAATAGAGATGACATAACTTTACACTTTCATTCTGAGGCGAAAATAAACGAAGACGTTCACTTTTGGAGAAATGAACGAAATAAGACTCCAGCCATACCATCAACAAGTTGATAGTATGGATAAATATTATTAAAGTCATAAATTCTCCTTCCCAAGTTCAACTTGGGAAGGAGAAATAAAATATTTTTTTTTTGAATAATATAGGTAAACATTATATACCTACTTTTTTATCTCATCACCACAAATTTTTCTGAATAATTTCCAATTTGAACGAAATACAAACCAGCAGGCAATTGAGAAATATTTATTCTTTGTAGGGGCAAAGCAAGCTTTGCCCCTACTTGCTTAGCCCCTACGGTAAAAACTAACTCTCCAAAACTATTATAGATTTTGAATTCATTTTCTAAAGCAAAAGTGCTTGCTCCATTGTTATCAAATTTTACATCAATAAAATCTTTAGCTGGATTTGGAAAGAGGTCTATTGATTTTTGAAAAGGAGTTTCTTTTATTGAGTTAATGATATTAGCAATCTCACCTCTCCAAGTTCCACCGCCAAAAGTGTTTACCCAGAGAATTGATTTATTATGAATGTCTTCGGTAATCCGTGTAACATTTGGAAACTGAAATGCAGTATCTGCCAGCCAAGTTGAGCAATTGTCATCAGAAATATAAATACCGTCAGATGTAGCTAGGTAATATTTATTAGAATAGTGTTTAGATTTTGTCAGCCGAAAGGCGCAATAGGTTTGAAAAATTCTATTCCAATTAGCACCACCGTCATAAGTTTCATAAAGTCCACCTTGCACCTTGCCATTATTGCAATTCTGGGCGCAAACAAATATATGATTATTATTTAACTCGTCTAATTCAAAAGAAATCGGGTCTGCCCAGGAATGTTCGCCATTCAAATCAATGTTGTTGTTTGGTGGACATTCTTTCACATTGCTTGAAATGCAAGTCCAATTTTCTCCATAGTCAGTTGATTTCCACAATCCACCGTCATTTTTAATTTTACTTCCATTGCGTATGTATTTTGTTTTAAGTGCATAAACAGTACCGTTTTGAGCTACTTTGACTTCAAGAATATGCGTATTAGGTCCTTCATTAGTGGATTCGCCATCTCCACAATCTAATCCATTTGATACTCTACTCCAAGTGTTGCCTCCATCTTCGCTTTTCCAGATGCCATTTGACCAAAAAGCAGCATAAATTCTACGGTTTTCTTCGCTTGATGAATAATCAATAGCAATAGAAGTAACGGGTTTTTCGATTATACCACCAGATTCAACAGGTGTCCAGCTAATTCCAAAATCAGTAGAATAGCAAATGCCACCATCACCTGTGCGGTTCCAAGTGTTGAAACTCCAACCACCTGGTATATCGTGAACTTGTGAAAATCCTCCCCAAAGAATTCCATTTGCAGAATCTAACTCTAAATCATAATTAGTATTAAACCAGTTTGACGGAATACCAGAATTTGCTGTAGATTTCCAGGTTTTTCCCCTGTCAAATGAATATTTGCCGCCAATATCAGTATAGGTGCAATGAATATGGTTGCTATCAAGTGGGTTGATGAATATATCCCAGCAAGATGTTACTTCTAATCCGACTGATTCCCATTTCTTTCCGGCAGCAACTAATCCGCTGTCTGCAAATTTAGTAAATAGAGGAGACCAGGAGATTCCTGCATCAAAAGTAGCAAGACAGCGACCTGCATCAGTCCAAAGTGCTATTGAAGGATTTTGCTTAGAGATGCAAAAACCTAAAGCAGAGCCACCCCAGCCACAATTAAATTCTAAAGAAAGCCAGTCGCCGCTATTGTTAGATATATCGTCCCAACTACTATTGCAAAAGAATATAGGTGCGAAGCTATTTCCATTGTCTTTTGAAAGAAAAGCAGTGGTTTGATATGTTCCACCATCAGAAGTTGTAACCCAAACATAATTGCTTTCTGTCCTAACAAACCTGAAATCTCCTCTGTCGTAATCCTGAGATTTAATCAATACTTCCCAGCTTTCTCCTTTATCCTTTGAACGAAGAAGTTGAGATTCCTGTAAGATAAACACATCATTTTCCGTAGCAGCAACAGAAACAATATCGCTTTGAATGTCCAATTCCTCAATGATTATTTCATTAAAATTTAAAGCTCTGTTGCTTGAAACCCATACTTGGTTTGAATTTGCTGCCCATACTTCCATTCCATTTTCAGCAAGGAAAATTGCAGATGGACAAACAGCATTGCTATTAAAATTAATACCATCATTTGAAATATAAACTGTTCCATCACTTGCTAAAAGGATGAGAGTAAGAGGTTCAGTTCTCATACATATCATACTATACATATCTGTTGGAAATTCCCATACATTAGACCAAGTTTCTCCGGTATCTTCAGACATCATAAGCGAGGAACCGCTTTCGTCCCACAAAATATTGCTTTGTGTGCAATGAAATGCAGTTGGAAGAGTATTTGAAGAAGAAATACTGTGAAAATTTAGCAATTTCCATGATTTGCCAGCGTTTGTGCTTCTATAAAGACCACCCATATCGCAGGATACTAACATCAAATCAGAATTGTGAGGTGATATTGCCGGAGTGTACATAGCCCCACCACCACCAAGACCAACTGGCTGCCACATAATTTTTTCAGACGCGTATGAATTAATTGCAAAAAAAATTATCAGGCAGGAAATAAGTAATAATTTTTTCATATTCTTTTACTATTCGTTTTAAATATTATCATTCACCACTATTTTCTTAGTAAATATATACAAATATACAAAATAGCCAATTCAGAAAAACAAATTTTTCAAATATTAATTTTTATACTAATTTGTTTTTACTATTCCGATTTTAATGTCATTCCGAATCCCTTGATAAAGGAAGACCTTTATTTTAATAGAGATGACATCATATAACCCAGTCATTCTGAACGAAGTGAAGAATCTCACAAGTCATTGCTACCAAAGAATTTGAGATTTAGAAACAGTGCTTTTAAGTCATACTATCAACAAGTTGATAGCATGACAGTCAAATGTAGAGATGTCATTGGTAACCCCCTTATAAAGCAAATGCTTTATTTAAATGGAGATGACATTACTAAAGTGTCATTCTGACGAATGTCAGAATCCATCTTTAAAATAGTTTTTATAGGTCATTAGTCATTCGTCATTTGTATTTTTACTAACAACTAATGACCAATGACTAAAATCTATATGGATTCTGACATTCGAGAATCTCACAAGTCATTGCTAACACGAAACTTGAGATTCTTCACTTCGATCAGAATGACAGACAAAGGAAAAGATGTCATTGGCAAGCGTAGCGAGAAATATCAAATCTTGTTGTATCATTGACTTGTGAGATTCCTCACTTCATTGCCAATGACATCTTTTCTCAGTCATACTATCAACTTGTTGATAGTTTAATTGGAAGAAGTGTATTTATTAAAATAAAGAAAAAGCCGATAAAATATCTTTTATCGGCTTTTTAGCTGCCCTGTCAGGGGTCGAACCTGAACTTTCCTGATCCAGAGTCAGGCGTGTTGCCAATTACACCACAGGGCAATTTTTTCTTTTGGGCGTGGACCCGATGAGAGTCGAACTCACGACCTCTAGAGTGCGATTCTAGCGCTCTCCCAACTGAGCTACGAGCCCAAACGATTTACAAAATTAAGGTTTTTTTCTGATATAACCAAAAGAAATTTTATTTTTTTTTAAATTATTTGAAATCTATATTGATTGAAACGTGGTGTGATATTCCTTTCTTAGATAATTTATCGTTAGAAATTGAATAATCGAAACTCTTCAAAAAAGGTAAGTCTTTTATTTCCGGACGAATAGAAACACCGAATCCCCAGTATGTCATTGGAAAAAAACTAAACTTACCTTGATTATCGCCAGCAAGAGCTATGCCTCCGCGGAATGCAATAACTTCGTGAGCAACAAGTTCAGCACCAACAGTAAAAGTCGGATTATTATCGTATTGATTAAGGACAGCGTCAAATCCTAAAAGTAAATAACGGGTAGGGGGGATGTAATAAGATTCCACTTCGCCAGTAACTGTAGAGCGAGATTGATAGTTTTCGTCATTAAGCCCAATTTCCATCGCAATTCCTGTCCGAATGCAGTATGGAAGGTATGCAATTTCCTCTGCTTCGCCATTCCAAAAGACCATACCTGAAACGTTTTGGACACTCATACCGAAAGAAAATAAATCCATTACATTAAAAATGGCTCCAAGATCAAGTCCATAGCCATTTGCTTTAGCATCAGAATTAGAAAGAGTATGCGAAATATATTTTCCAGCGATACCAAAACTTACGAAATCAATAGTATAGGAAGCACCGGCAATAGCAGAAAGCTGCCAGTTAGTCATATTTCCGAGAGGATTACCGCTGGCATCTCTCGAAACAAAAGAGCCGGTTGTAAAATTGTTTATAGCAGCACCAAAGCCGACATTTTCGAAAAAGGATTGTCCCCAAGATAGTACTGAATGAGTTCTGCCAAACTCAAGAATAGAATACATAGTGGAAAATTCAGCTTGTTCTGTATAGGAGCTAAGTCCTGCGGGATTGTAGAAAATTCCCATTGGTTCATTGGCAACTGCAGTATAAGCACCAGCCATTGCGATTGGTCTTACTCCTACATTACGCTGCAAATAGGATTCTGCATAACCTCCATCGGTTTGCTGGGAGTATAATGATAAACCTGAAAAGAATAGAATTACTACTATTTTCAAAATTTTTTTATACTTAATTATATTCTCATTATGAACAAGCATTAATCGTTTACCTCGAAACAACAAACTTTTCCTGAAGCCGAAAGTTTTTGCCGAAGACGAAACAAATATAAACACCGTTTGGAAGGTTATTTGTCATTATATCGTAACGGTAATCCGGGTCGTTAATTGGAATGCCGTTATAAATATCAAGTACTTTTTTCCCAAGAAGATTATAAGCAGCAATTTGAATTCGCTGTTCAAAATCTTCAAGCTCTAATAACAAATAATATCCTTCTCCATCTCTTCTTTCCAAAATCGAAGTAATCTTATTTACCCTTTTTGTAGTTGTATCGCCCTTCGTATCGTTGCTTTTCAACTTTTTTTCTTTATTAACATTTTTTGTGCCAAAATTCTCATCTATCATAAATTCACGGATGAAAGTTTTTTGGCTTTTGCTCGCAGTTGGTGATAAAAGGTCCTGATAATTCGTTTGGCTGATTAAACTACTGCTGAGGAAAATAAACATATTAAAAATGATTAACACGGGTAAAAAATATGAAATTAAGAGATTCCTTCTGTTAAAAATCAGTATAAATTTTTTCATTATCATTTTTGTATTAAATTGTTTTTTTTTAACCATTAAAATTTTATGGGCTAATATTCATCATAACGATAAAGTGAATATTTTATTTTTTATTATTTATTACGGAAAATTTATCTTTAAGTTTTGATAAAGATTGCTCATTTTGATTTAATTCTTCTAATTTTTGCTGGGTTTCTACTGAACTTTTTTCTAATCTTAATTTTTGAGCTATTTCAATTAGCTTTTCTCGATTGCTTTCGAGTGAAATTCCTTTTAAAGATTCAATGTTCTGTTGCTTTAATCGCTGCTGTTCATTTTGTAGATGAAGAGCAAGTTCAATTTTTGGTGGTATCTTCTTTTTAACCGGCTCTTTTATAGTTGATATAGTTTCTATATCTGCTTGATTATCAAGTGATTGCTTTTTTGAATCTACTATTTTCTGAGCAAGTTTTTCCAATTTATCTTCAAAATTGATTTCTTCTTTTTTATTTATTGAAGGACTTGGAGTTTTAGGAATATTTATTTCCTCATTTATTGTTTTATCAATAATTTTTCCCTGATTAACTGTTTGCTTTGCTTTCTCGAAATCCTTGACAAATTTGCTATTTACATTTTTTTGTTTTGCTCTGCTTTTAATTTGCTGCTTTCTCCATTTGAAATAAGATGAAATGATGAAAATAGACAAAAGGAGAAAAAGAATTATAAAATACAGAACAAAATCAGAAAGCCAAGAAGTCGAACTTTCTTCATCTTGATTTTTTAAAATTGAATTTGTATCTTTTTTTATTCCTAAAGAATCTTTTTGATTGAAAATACTTAAAGAATCGTTTTTGTTCTGAGAATTAGCTGAAAAATCCATTTCATTAAGAATATGAAAGAGCGAGTCATCAGCAAGTTGAACATTGTTCAAATTTTCTGGGATTGCAATTTCCTGAAAATTTACAAGACCGGTTGAGTTATAGAAAAGTGTATTTACCTGATTGATTTTTTTTTCATCACCAAGTAATTTATATGTTTGCGATAGAGCTGCATACAAATCAGGGATATTGCTACCTTTTTCATTAGCAATAGTTAATGCTTTATGGGAGGATTTGACATATCCTTTCTGAAGTAAAATAAATGAAAGAAAAGTCAAGCTGTTAGCATCTCCAAGAGTAGCTGCTTTCAATAAAGAATCCTGAATTCCTGTGCTTATTTTATTTTCAATAGCCAGAAGCGTTTCCCGATATATATCTTCACCATTTGTCAAATTGTCCCATTGGAAACATTCTACCATCAATGTTTGAGAGTAGGGAAGCGGAACAGCAGTATAGCCACGTTTGTCTTTTAAGAAAATGTTTAATTCAGTTTGATTTTTATTAATGCTGGTATAAATATCCTGAATTATTCCGGTGCCTTTTGCTCGTTTAGCAGAATCAACTATTATGCAATTTTTTATTTTTAGGGTGATTTTCTTTTTATCTAATGAAAGTTGAGAAAAGTATTCGTTAGGGAGTTTATCGAAATAAAACAAAACGCGGTTTAAAGGATTAATTTCAATTTTGTATATTGTTGATTGGGCGTAACTTACTAAATTGGAAAAAGTAAAGAAAAAGCAACAAAAAAGCAGTAATATTTTATTCTTTTCTCTAATCATCATATTAATTTGTAAATGGTAAAAGAATTTTAAAAGTAGAGCCCTTACCAACTTCGGAGAAGACGGAAATAGAGCCGTTATGTTGTATTATTATATTTTTAGCCAGAAAAAGCCAGCCACCAATATTTTTACTACTTAATTTTGGAGTAAAATTCGGCTCAAAAATATGCTCTAATTCTGTTTCGTCAAATCCTTTACCAGTATCGGTAAAAGAAAGAGTTATTGATTTTGTTTTAGATTTAAAAATACCAATTGTAAGTGTTCCACCGTCCGGCATTGAATCCCTTGCATTAAGAATAAAATTTAATATAACCAATTCTAATTGTGGCTTATAACCTAATATTTCAAAATTATTTTCTTCAAACTCTCTTTCAATTTTAATATCATCTTTTTGTAGTTGATAATTTGTAAAAAGCAGTACTTCATCAACAAGTGAACTTAGATTAAATTGAGTAGGAATGAAATCGTTTGGATTAGAAAAAGCAAGATTAGATAATCGCTGATTTACCTGCGAAATTTTGTCCACCTGTTCGTTGATAATTTCAATTCTTCTTTTAATGTTTCCTACGCCAGATTCGATAAGCTGTAGGTTTGCTTTTATAATTTGTAAAGGATTATCAATTTCCCATGCAAAAGAAGCAGCCAGCTCACCGATAGTAGCAAATTTTGCAGATTTTATCATCTGTTCATAAAGAATTGAAAGTCGTTCATTCATTTCTGCTACTTTGTTATAGCTTAAAATATTATCAAGAGACATAGCAGCGCTATATGCGATGCTTTTCAATTCTAATAACTGAACCTGGTCAAGTGGCATTTCTATATTTTGCTTTGCTATAAACAGGCAGTGGTTTGTTCCTCTTAATATAATTGGTATCAAAATTAACAGATTAGTATCAGCACCTTCTGTATTATCTAAATCGGGTATAATACTAATTTCTTTTTTCTCAATAGCCCAGTCTGTAATGCCACTTTCTTCAAGTTTTTTTACTGATTCTAACAAGAAATTAGTAATTGAGATGCTAAAAAAAGAATGAAGTTTTTTTTCTATATCCAAGAAAAAAATATTGTTTTCAACAATGGAAAAATGCCTTAATAAAATTTCCTGAAGTAAAATATATACTTCCCTATTGGAAGATAAGCCCTGAAATCCAATATTTATAAATTGCACTTCAGATGAATTGCTTTCGTTTCCATCATTATTTATATTTTTTCTATTATTCATTTATTTTTATAGAAAAAATTAATTATATTAAAAACAAATTTATGACAATATTTTGATTATTTCAATTTAAATTAATAATAAATATAAGAAAAATAAAATAAAATGAAAAAGTTTTTTTTAATTGACGGAATGTCACTTGTTTTTCGTTCATACTATGGGCTTTTCAGTTCAAATTTAAAATCAGCCAGCGGAGAGCCAACTTCAGCAATTTTCGGCTTCGCAAATATTTTAACTTCAATTCTTGAAAGAGAAAAACCGGATTATCTTGCGGTAGTTTTTGATACAAAAGAACCAACTTTTCGCCACTTGCTTTACCCGGAATATAAGGCAAACCGCCAGAGTTTTCCTGAAGATTTAGTTCCTCAATTAAAAAGAATAAAAGAACTTATTTCTCATTTTGCCATAAATCAAATTGAAATACCCGGCTTCGAAGCTGATGATATTATTGGAACTTTATCTGATATTGCAAGCAAAAGCAATTTAGAAGTATTTTGCGTTACAAGTGATAAAGATTTTATCCAGTTGGTCAAAAACAACGTTAAATTAGCTAAACCAGCAAAAAGGAACGATGAGCCATTCGAAATAGTTGATGAAGAAAATGTAAGAACAAAATTTGGTTTCGAGCCGTTTCAAATAATTGATTATCTTGCTCTTATTGGAGATTCTTCAGATAACGTTCCCGGAGTAAAAGGTATTGGCGATAAATCTGCTCTTCCTTTGATTCAAAAATTTTCTACTCTTGAAAATATTTATGATAATATTAGTAAAATTGATTCAGCTTCCATTAGAAAGAAATTAATAGACAGCAAAGATATTGCTTTTCTATCTAAACATTTGGTTACAATAGATTTAAACGTTCCACTTGATTTTAAAATTGAAGATTTCGAATTAAAAACTCCTGATTATTCAAAATTGGATAAACTTTTAACTGAACTTGGTTTTAATCAAATGAAAAGCAAGTGGGTTGGTAAATCTATTGACAATTTGTTTGAAAGCAAAGAAGAACCGAGTTTGGCAAATATTACTACAAAGGAAAAGGATTATAGAAATGTAAATACAACTGAAAAACTTGACGAAATGATTGAGATAATCAAGCGGGCTAATGTTCTTTCTGTTGATTTGGAAACAAGTTCTCTCGACAGACAAAGTTGTGAAATCGTTGGAATTTCATTATCTGAAAAAGAAGGGCTGGCATTTTATATCCCAACAGATTCTTCAAATTACTTTAATATTAAAAAGCAACATACAGTTCAAATAAAAGACAATTCTACACTTGATTTTGGTTTCTTTGAAGAAAAAAAAGAAAATATTAATGCAGTTAGAGAAGGATTTTTACCAATTGAATTAGTTTTGGACAAATTAAAAGGAATGTTGGAGAGTGAAAAAATAGGGAAATGCGGGCAAAATCTCAAATTTGATGCATACATTTTAAAAAGATATGGGATTGAACTTGAGCCAATCATTTTCGATTCAATGATAGCAAGCTATATGCTTAATCCAGATGAGCAGCATAATTTAGATGCACTATCGCAGAAATGGCTTAATTATACGCCAATTCCAATAAGTTCACTCATTGGCGAAAAGAAGAGCACTCAAATATCAATGAAAGATGTCAAACCAGAGCTAATTGTTGATTATGCCTGCGAAGATGCAGACCTTGCTTTGAAATTAAAAAATATTTTAGAAGTAGAATTGGGAAAGGAGAATTTATCTAAAATATGCAATGAAATGGAATTTCCATTAGTTAAAGTGCTTTTGGAAATGGAGTTTAATGGCGTTTTCATTGATAAATTTGTTTTGAATGATATTTCACGCGAGCTAACAAAAGAAATAAATAATATCGCTGAAAACATATTTGTTGAGGCGGGAACGCGCTTTAATATTGATTCACCTAAACAGCTTTCTTCAATTTTGTTTGACAAAATGATGATAAAACCATTAAATAAAACGAAAACAGGTTTTAGCACCAATGTCCAAGTATTAGAGCAGCTTGCACCGATTTATCCAATAGCAAAATATCTATTAGATTATCGCCAATACGTTAAGCTAAAAAACACATATATAGATGCACTTCCAAAGTTAATAAATCCAGAAACAGGTAGGATTCATACAACGTTTAATCAAACAGGAACAAGCACTGGGCGATTATCATCAACAGAACCGAATTTGCAGAATATTCCAATTCGCACTGACGCCGGAAAAGAAATACGCAAAGCATTTGTTTCACAGAGTAAAGATAACGTTTTGCTTTCTGCCGATTATTCACAAATAGAATTGAGAATAATGGCTTATTACAGCCAGGACAAGCATTTGATTGATGCTTTTAAAGAGCAAATGGATATACATTCTGCAACAGCATCAATACTTTTTGATGTGGACATTAGTCTGGTGGATTCTTCTAAGAGACGCACTGCGAAAACTGTAAATTTCGGAATTATGTATGGATTAGGTAGTTTTGGTTTGTCTCAGCGGCTTGGAATTAGTAGGGGAGAGGCAAAATCTATTATAGACAATTATTTTGAGAAATATCCCGGCATTAAAAGATATATAGAAAATACAATTTCCCAAACCGAACAACGTGGATATACAGAGACGCTGCTCGGAAGAAAACGGTTTTTTCCGAATATTAACAGCAAGAATAATAATCTAAAACAAGCCGAAGAGAGAGCAGCAATGAATATGCCTATTCAAGGTACTGCTGCTGATATGATGAAACTTGCTATGATTAAAATTCATTCGCAATTGAAAAGTAATTTTAAAGCCAAAATGCTTTTGCAAGTCCATGATGAACTTCTTTTTGAAGTACCCAAAGATGAACTTGAGGATTTGAAATATGTTGTCAAAGAAGCTATGGAAACCAGCGTTCTTTTAGGCGACGTGCCAGTTGTTGCTAATATCGGAGTTGGCTTAAACTGGCTTGAAGCACACTAAATTAATGATAAATGATTAATGATTAATGATTAATTGTCAATTGTCAATTGTCAATTATCAATTATCAATTGTCAATTGTCAATTATCAATTATCAATTATTAAAGTATTATGCTATATATTAGAATATTTGGTTCTGGCTATAAATAAGCATAAATACAAAATTCGAATAAACAATGAATAGAACAAGCATAGAACCCTCTTTTTAAAATGTAAAATAAATCAAAAGACATTTTAATTAATAGAAAAATTTACTCAGATTAAGACTGAATAAGCTGTAAGAACGAATTTGGATTCTGATTAGCTTGCGACAATGAAATCAGAGATGTTTGCTGTAAGAATTGAGATTTAACCAATTCAAGTTGTTCTTTAGCAACATC
>DAIOVK010000030.1:0-13900 GCA_036759045.1 Kapaibacterium sp. (SeqCode)
TTAATTACATTAAAAAGTGTGCCAGAGCATGCTTTATTGCTCATAAGGAAAGTTGATACTGTTTTAAATGTTGATATTTTACTGATTTTAGACATTTTTTTTGTCCTTAATATCTCATAACCGATAATGAATAAATACGTTTAAGTCAAATTTTTGTTTTATTAAAAAGTATGATTTGTAAAATCAGAACTCCTGACCCCCTCATAGTTTTTATTTCACAGCTTATCAAATGAAAACTCTTATTTTAAAGGTGAGTAACCAATTCGTCATTAGTTATTAGTCATTAGTCATTAGTCATTAGTAGTTACAAACCAATAACTAATGACGAATAAAATAATATATTCTAAATGCAAAATTATTCTTTACAAAGCAAATCTTCTAACTCCTTTATTTTCGTTATGGGGGACTGAGTTCTGAAGTTATTCGAATGACTTGTTTCTTGTCATGCTATCAGCTTGCTGATAGTATGACTTATTAAATAACAATCACTTAGATTTAAAGCATTTCTCTAATCAAAAGTGAAGAATCGCCATAACTTAAAAAACGGTAATCATTTTCTAATGCTTCGCTATATACTTTTTTCCAGAAATCTTTTCCTAAAAATGCAGCTACTAATAAAACCAAAGTCGTTTTGGGAAGATGATAATTAGTAATAAGAGTATCTACAATTCTGAATTTAAATCCGGGAATAATAAATAAAGAAGTGTCAGTAGAAATTCTGCTTAAATTATGAATTTTAAGGAAATCAATTATTATTTCCAATGCCTTTTCAGTCGAGGTAATTAAATTTTCTTTTTCATATAAATAACTATCCCACTGAGCAACGGCTAAATCAATACCTTTATTAATTTTAGCAGATATAACAGGAAGAGATTCCAAAACTCTGAGTGAGGTTGTGCCAGTTGCAATAATTCTTTTTCCATTTTTTTTTGCATCAAGAAGTTCTTCAACAGCGCTAAGCGAAATAGAAAAACTTTCTTTATGCATAGAATGATCAAAAATGTTGTCTGATTGTATTGGCTTAAATGTTCCGAGTCCTATATTTAAATTTAATTTAGCAATTTTTATATCATTTTGACTAAGATTATTCAAAATATCTTCAGTAAAATGCAAGCCGGCAGTGGGCGAAGCAACAGAGCCAAACTTTTTAGCATAAACCGTTTGGTAACGGGTCGCATCTTCTTCGTCAGCACTACGCTTAATATAAGGAGGAAGAGGAACCTTGCCGTAAGCACCTAAAATTTCATTGAAATTAAAATATTCTTTATTCCATGAAAACTTAACTACAGCTTCTGCCCTGTCTTTTTCGAGTATTTTTGCATTTAAGACAATATCTTCACCATTTATAGCAAAATTTGCTGTAAATTCATCGTTTTCTCTTACTCTTTTCCCTCCAATAAGGCAGTTCCATACAGTTGATTTTAAAAGATTAGCTTTAGGGCTGTCTTGTTGATTAATCTCATTAGAAATATTTTGAATTTCATTATTAGATGATAAATCGTAAAAAAAATTATTCAAAGAAGTAACCAAAACATCCATTTTTGGCTCAAGGCAAAAAATTTCAACTTTTCCGCCATTTTTTTTGTTAAAATGCAAGCGAGCTGAAATCACCTTTGTTTCATTTATGAAAAGCAGTGCAGGTTTTGGTATTAATTTCGGAATATCAAAAAAGTGATGATGTTCAATTGATTGATTTGAGCAGTTAGCAAGAAGCAATTTACTTTGTTGCCTGTTTTCCAACGGCTTTTGGGCTATTTTTTCAGGGGACAAATCAAAATAAAAGTCTGCTAAATTTATACTATTAATAATCTTTTCTAAACTTTCTTTATAATCAATTTCCATCTTTTGGCTTAGTATTAGGTATTTCTTTATATTCAATTCTTTGGTGGCTCATACCAGTCAGATTCCTGAGACAGGTTTGTTTAATAATTTGCAGTTCTTTAAAAGTAAGGTCGCTTTCATCGAATTGCCCATCAAGAAGTTTATCCTGAATAGACTTATCCAAAGCATTAACAAATTTATCTTTGTCGTTTGATGCGAGCCGAGAAATAGCTTCAGCAGAATCACAAATCATTACAATAGCAGTTTCTTTCGAATTCGGTTTTGGTCCGGGATAGCGGTAATCGCTTTCTTTAATTTCTATTTCCGGATTATCTTCAATTGCTTTAGCATAAAAATGCTTAATTAATGATGTTCCGTGGTGCATTGGAATAAAATCAATAATGCGTTGGGGCAGTTTATATTCTTTTGCAAGTTTAACTCCATCGCTAATATGCTGCCTAATTGAATCGGTACTTTTCCTTGGGGTAAGTAAATTATGCTTGTTATCGTCATCAATCTGATTTTCAATAAAATACTCTGGTTTAATAATCTTTCCAATGTCGTGATAATAAGCCCCAACGCGGGTAAGAAGATTATTGGCTCCAATAGCAATAGCGCAGCGTTCTGCAACAACAGCCATAGCCATAGTATGCTGATAGCTGCCCGGTGCGATTTCGTTCATTTTTGCGAGCAATGGATGATTGGTATTATTGTATTCAGATAATTTTAAATCGGTTGTTATTGATGTTAATCTTTCTAAAATGAAAAGCAAGCCGAATGTAATAAATGGAGAAAGTGCAGAATTAACTGCTGTTATGCCAAGCCGATACCCAATAGTTACCAAATCTGCTGAACGTTCAAATCCGAAAGAAAGTACTGGAATTAAGAAGCCGAGAAAAATATATAAAAAGGATTGGAAAATCTGTGTTCTGCTTTGTATGTCTCTTACGGTATAAGCTGCAAGAGTGCCGGCAAAAAGCATTGCAGTTCCGGTATCGTAGTCATTTCCACGTATTCCTGCGACCATTAGTGCCATTGTAACAGTTATATAAAAGGCAGTTCGCGAATCGAAAACTATGGCGCAAAGCATTGAAAGAGCAGGAAGAAAAATTATGTATTCTACGGGGAAATTTGCAGGGATTTCCATTGAAAGCCAGGAAAGGAATGAAGCAATAACCAATACAATGCATATTATAGCCACCTGCATATTGTCGTAGAAAATTCTTTTTCTTATATAAAATAAATAAATTACCAATATTGATAAAAGAAGCAAAACGTGCCCAAATCTTCCGATAAATGACCAGGGTGAATACGTTAATTCATTGAGCATAAAACGTGAGCGATTGTGCGAATTTATTTTTTTAAGCGTTTCCTTAGAAATCGTTTCGCCTTTTCTTACGATAATATCACCTTTTTTTACAATACCTTCTGTTAATGGAACTGATAGAGAAGCTATTTCTTCATTCTGCTTTGTAAGTTCTGGAGACCATTTCAAATTTGGAAGCAATGCTTTCGATAAAAACTGAAAAGCAACATTTTGATAACCTTCCTGAAGATTTTGTTGAAAATGCTTTTCAGCTTTATCAACTATGTTTGTTGAATCTGTTAAACTATGGGTGGGTAAAATGAATTCTTCTTTATTGGACACTCGGACAGCAATATCATTCTTTTTTATATTTTCAGTATGAATATCAACGTAACCGGATTTATATATTTTATCAAAGAAACTTTGAAGTGCTTTTTGAATTTTCTTCAATTCACGTTTTTTTACTTCAATTTTATTTGTTTCAGTTAGCTTAGTATTTTTTAAATCAAGTAACTCAAATATTGAATCGTTTATAATACTTGATTTTGCAATGTATTCATCTATTGCTATATTGATTTGGTTCGATGCTTTTAAAGCAGCAGTTTCATCAAAAGAGAAAACAGGAAGTGCCTTCTCAACAGCTTCGTCTATGTCGTGCTGAAGTTCATCTTTAGTTTTGTAAATAGGAAAGGTGAAATCTGCTTCCAAAGTCTGATTTGTCCAGCCCATTCCTACATCTAATCCCATCTCACTTATTTCATACGCCTTCTTGTTTATATGAATTGAGAAAAAGAAAGTGCATATTATTATTGTAACCAAGAGAATAAGAAACTTAATCCTAATATTATGTCTCTTGCCCTTATATTCGGAATAAGAGTTTGCTAATGCTTCATTCCTTAACTTGCTAAATAATGTTTCCTTAGTTTTACTCATTCTAAAGATTTTATAATATATTTATAAATAATCAATTACAAATATAATAAAATATAAGAATATTAATGATTAATAAATCATACAAATTTCAAATAAAAAATAATATCAGTAGTAATTGAAAAACGCTAATTTTATACAAATATATACGAAGTGAGGAATCTCAAATGTTTTGGTAGCAAAAACTTTTGAGATTCCTCGCTGCGCTCGGAATTACTGAATACATTAAACTTATTGTTATCGGTTTGGTATTAGTTCATTTCACTAAAAGTTCTGAAAATAAAAAAGCCATTTTAGGTATAATAAAATGGCTTTATAAATTTGCTTGAAATATCAGATTACTTCTTTTTGGGGTTTGTTAGTTGTCCGCCTTGGGAATTTGCAGGTTGTCCACCTTCTTTTACCTCTAATAATTCAACTTCAAAAATCAAAGTGGCACCGGGTTCAATTGCAGGTGGAGCGCCTCTGTCACCATAAGCTAAATCGGCTGGAATATAAAACATATATTTTGCCCCTTCAGACATAAGCTGCAAGCCCTCTGTCCAACCTTTAATAACGCCAGTAACTGGGAATTCAATTGGTTCACCTCTTTCAACTGAACTATCAAACACTTTCCCATCAATAAGTTTTCCGGTATAATGAACTTTTACAATATTTTCAGTTGTAGGTTTTTTGCCGGTTCCTTCTTTAATAACTTTATATTGTAAACCACTTGGAGTTACTTTGACTCCTGCTTCTTTTTTATTTTTTTCTAAGAAAATCTGTCCTGTAGCTTTATTTTTATCAGATGATTCTTTTGCTTTCTTTTGTTGTACTTGCATTTGTTCCTGTTGAAAATTTTGAATAGTTGATTGCATTTCCTGGTCGCTTATTAATTGGTTTTGTTTGTATAAGCCATTTCGAACTCCTTCAAATAAAATATCTTTATTTAATTCCAAAGAATCTTTCAATATATTATTATGGACATATTGCCCAAGATTCAAGCCCAAACTATAAGCTATAGAATCCTGATGGGTTTTGAGTTGAACTGGTTTTTGCGAATAAGCACTTACAGAAGAAAAAATTACTGTAAATACTATAATTAAAATTATTTTGTTAAGCATAAATACTCCTAAATAAATATTTCTAAATTAATATTACTTCTTCTACTAAATTAATACTAAATTTTTGAAAAACCTGAACTTTTATTTCATTTGCAAGATTTAATATATCAATCGGTTTGGCAGTCCCATAGTTTACTAAAACCAAAGAATGATTATTCCAAATCCCAGTACCATTTTTAATTATTCCTTTTAATTTGCAATTTTCAATCAGCCATGCAGCAGGTATTTTAATGCTATCTAACATATCATAAAAAGGTATTTCCGAATATTTTTCTTTTATCTCAAAAAATTGTTCTTTACTAATTACTGGATTCTTAAAATAAGAGCCGACATTTCCAAAAGCAGATACTTCTGGCAGCTTATCCCTTCTTATTCTTGAAACACATTCGTAAATATAGTGCGGGTCTGGATTCTTTATTCCATTTTTTTCAATTTCTTTTCTTATGTCTTTGTATTCAATTTTTACATTCGGTATTTTTGATAATCTATAAACAACAGAAGTAACAATAAAATTATTATTAAGTTCCTTTTTAAAAATTGAACTTCTATATGAAAAATCGCAGTCTTTTGCTAATAATTCTATAAATTTTTTACTGCTAATTTCATAACCTTTGACTGAATATAAAAAATCTTTTTGCTCACTGCCATAAGCTCCGATATTTTGAATAGGAGCGGCGCCGATTTTTCCCGGTATCAATGCAAGATTTTCCAAACCATAATGCCCGTTTTTCAATGTCATACGGACGAATTCATCCCAAAATTCTCCTGCACCAGCTTCAATTAAAACATAATCATCTATTTCATCTAATTTCCGAATACCTCTATTTGAAATATTTACAATAAGTCCATCGTAATCCTGTGTGAAAAGGACATTTGAGCCGGCACCAAGAATGAAGCGTTTATTCTCAATAAATATTTGACTTTCTAATAATTCAGGTATTTCTGTTTCATCTGTGATTTCTACAAAATGCTTAGTTTTAACATCAAGAGCGAAAGTATTGAGTTTCTTTAAAGAAATATTTTCAAAAAATTCCATAAAATTGTTTGGTTTGATTTTTTTCCATGTAATTGGACATTATATATTTAAATTGTGTTTACAGCTTTATTTTACTGATAAATAATAGAAATGGAATTTTAAAAATTTACTTCATTTCTATATCAAAAATAAACAAACAACAATTTAAGAAATTTTTTCAAAATAAAATTCAGTATAACTACGTATTGAGAATATTATTCATTTAATAATTAAATCAAATAGAAAAGACAATTCAACAAAGTGTTCTTATGTAAATAAAAAAAGCTAAAATCGTAAGACAAACAAGTTTATAGTATGACTTGCTTCTCATTTAGTTCATTTCTCCAAAATTAAACAACTTCGTTTATATACGCTTTCTAATGACACCGCTACTTTTACCTCATAAAAATTTTTCGCAAGATGACAGTCAAAATTGAATTATTAGAACTTCCCAAAAAATATTTAAATAACTCACCTTACGCAATTCCTCTTTTGAGAAATGAAAAAGTGTAGTGTTAAAACATTTTTTAATCCACTTTTCTTATTCCCCTCTTGTGAGAGGCAGGGATGTGTTCTTGGTTTTTCATACTAAATTAATTCTTTTCAAGACTGTGATTGTTGTGAATAATACGGTTCTTATGATAATAAATTCAGTTTAATCATATACATCATATTTTAAAGAATTACTTCTTGTTCCCAGATTCATTATTGAAAAAAAGAAAAAGAGCACTCCCCTGCCCCTCTCAAGAGGGGAATGGGTAAAGTGAGTTAAATAAAAGTAAACTTATATGATTTTTTTAATATTTACCATATTATAAATAATACAGATTATTTAGAGTTTTGAATATATTATTTGTTTTGTATTTATTTATTTTTTATATTAATTTTTTTATATGCAAATAAAGGAATATCTATAATATATAAAACATAAAAATTGATAATACAGAAATAGTATTTTTTTTAAATATAAGAGGTAACTTATGAGGTTTTTTAAATTTTTACTTATTATTTCAATTTCAGTATGTTTTACTTTCATTAATAATTTCGAGGTTAAAGCCCAAAGTGAAGCAAATCGATTGGCATTCGGTTTTAATTTTGGAGGAGTAAAATACTGGGGAGAATTTACTGACAATCAGTTCTGGCTCGGAGGTGATTTGTTCTTTAGGTATAATATTACTTCTGATATTTCATTAATGGCGGTTGGCGGACTTGCTCAGGCAAGATACAAAACCGGCAACGATATTATCGCTCTTTATCCAGATTATTTCGGAGATAGCAAAAGAGTTGGTGATTTTTATAAAAATACAAATATAAAAATTAACGACAAGAATCAAACCAGATTAAACACTTATGAGTTATACCTCAGTTATAACTTTTTTCCCCATGAAAGATTTGTTCCTTACCTTTTTGTAGGTGCCGGAATGTTAAACTGGGAACCACGTTCAGGTGATACTGGCTATGACGGAGCATTACCAAACAATGCAGATAAAAAATATGACAAAACTAAATTTGTCTTTCCTGTTGGCTTCGGTTTTGAAACTTATCTGACTGATAATTTGGTTTTGAACGGAAGAGGAACTTTAAGAATTACCGGCACCGATTATCTTGATGATTACAAAATCGATGGCTCAGAAAATGACATTTTCCTCACATTCGGACTTGGTGTATCATATTATATTTTGGGAGATGCCGACTATGACAAGGACGGCCTAACTAATGACAGAGAAAAAGCAATAGGCACAGACCCAAAAAATCCAGATACTGATGGAGACGGATTAAAAGACGGAGAAGAAGTTGATACTTATAAAACCAATCCATTAAAACAGGATACCGATGATGATGGGCTTAACGATTTCGATGAAATTACTAAGCATAAAACTAATCCAATTCAAGCTGATACAGATTTTGACGGACTTAAAGACGGTGAAGAAATCACACGTAAAACTGACCCCTTAGTTCCTGATACTGATAATGATAGCTTATTAGATGGTGATGAAGTAATCAAATACCAAACCGACCCTCTCAAAGCCGATACTGATGAAGATGGACTTTCTGACGGACTTGAAATTACTCAGTATAACACTAATCCAAAAGCAAAAGATACTGATAACGACTTGCTTTCCGATGGCGACGAGGTCAATAAGTATAAAACTAATCCTTCTGTTGACGACACTGATTCTGACGGACTTAAAGATGGTGAAGAAGTAAATCAGTATAAAACCGACCCACTGAAGCCAGATACTGATGGAGATAGTTTAAACGACGGAAGTGAAGTAAAGCAATATAAAACCGACCCACTGAAGCCAGATACTGACAGCGATGGTTTATCTGATGGCGATGAAGTGAATAAGTATAAAACGAATCCTTTGCTAAGCGATTCAGATAATGACGGACTAAAAGACGGCGATGAGTTAAATAATTACAAGACTGACCCGCTAAAAGCCGATACTGACGGCGATGGACTTAAAGACGGCGATGAAGTTTTAACTTATAAGACCGACCCTCTCAAAGCCGATACAGATGGAGACGTCCTTAATGACGGCGATGAAATTAACAAATACAAAACTAATCCACTTCTTAGCGATACCGATAATGACAAACTCAGTGATGGAGCCGAAGTAAATACGACAAAGACAGACCCATTAAATCCGGATACTGATGGCGATAATGTAATTGATGGTGAAGATGACTGCCCGCTTGTTGCCGGTGAAAAAAGTGATCTTAAAGGTAAAAATGGATGCCCGCAGCCACCAAAAATTGGCACAAAAACAGACTTCCCAGATATTTTGTTTATCGTAAATTCTGATAACTTTAATTTTGAAATTTCTGCTACTGTAACAAGTCTTGCTAAAGTCTTGGCTTATGTTAATCAATGCGATGGCCTTCAGGTAATCATTGAAGGGCATGCTTCTGAAGAAGGTAATGCTAAAAGAAATCAGGAACTTTCTGAACTTAGAGCTAAAAAAGTAAAAGAATGGCTTATTGAACAAGGTGTTAAACCAGAAAAATTCTCCGGTACTCTTGGTTTCGGTTCTTCTCAGCCCAAAATTGCAGAACCTAAAGGTAAAGCATTAAAGAATATTTCTAAAACTGAACTTGAAAATATAAGGAAGCAAAACAGACGAATTACTATTAAAGTAACAAAAACCTGCGATTAATCTTTTTTATACAACAATCCTTGATTTTATCAGGGATTGTTGTCTTTTTTTGAAGATTCTAGCTTTAAACAAAAACTACAACAAGTATATAAGTTTAATCTGTCCTAATGAGGCGAATATAAACAAAGACGTTTACTTCTTTTGGGAAAAAATGGTAAATGTATATTGTTTTACGTTCTAACTTTTAGCAAGGGGTTGCAACCACTTGTCAAAAAGCTTCGACCATCAAGCTCCAACTCCTTCAAAAATTAAACTTCTGAAGCAGATTGAAAAATTATTTGTTATTTCTTCTCTTAAATAAATCTATTGATTTTATAAAATTTATTATTAAATTTGATAATTGATTTGATAATTTATACAATTTGAAATATTTACAAAATAACCAAGAAATTATTTTTCAATAAACGAATAAAAAAATGAAAACATTTCCACTCTGCTTTGTTTTATCTTTTCTTTTATGTATGAATTGTATTTATGCAAGCGATACATTAGTAATTAAAGATAATTTATTTCAAATTGATTCAATAAATAAATTAGCTCTTGTAAATCAAAACATTGAGCAGATGAATTTATCGTTCCCAATAACTACCATTAAATTAAATGGTTACTATAATTTTAAGAGCAGTATAGATTCATTAAATTATGGTATTGCCTATAAAGTGGAAAATTCAAAAAAACAAACTTTCACTCTGTATTTTACGCAACTCCCTATTATATGTATTTTTACAAATTATAATATTGAAGATTCAAATAAAGTTATTGGAAATCTCTTTATGTCTGAAAGCAATGAGAATTTAACAACTTCGGTTGTTGGAATAAGGCATAGGGGTTTTTTCGCGAATATGGTTCCCAAAAAGTCGTATAGATTTGAGTTATGGAGCGATTCAACCGGCGAAAATTCACAAGATGTATCTCTTTTAAAAATGAGAAACGATGACGATTGGAATTTGCTTGCTATGTTTAATGAACCAATGAAAATCAACAACAAGACCTGCTTTGAATTATGGAGACAAATTGATACTCTGTATTATCAGGATGCTGAGCCAAAGGCAGTTAATGGTAGCCATCTCGAATTTGTTGAATTGTTCATAAATAAAAAATATCAGGGAATTTATGCATTGGAAGAGCCGATGGACAGAAAGCAACTGAAATTAAAGAAAACACAAGGCAACGATATAAATGGTGAGCTTTATAAAGGTATTGATTTAGGTGCATCAAATTTTACTAAATTTCCACCTTGCAATAACAGCAGCGAAACCTGGAGCGGTTTTGAATTTAAATATCCTGATGAATTTATTGACTGGTCGCATATTTACGATTTTGTCGATTTTGTTATGAATGAAGACGATGTTACATTTTACGAGAACTACGAAAAAAGATTTTATTTAAAAAATGCTGTAAACTACTTTATTTTTCTCAATCTTTTAAGAGCAACAGACAACAAGGGAAAAAATATTTTTATTGCAAAATATAATCAGGACGGTCCTTATTTTTACGTTCCATGGGATTTAGACGGAACTTTCGGCACAATTTGGAACGGTATGAGAGAAAACATTACTAACGACATTGTTTCAAATGGTTTTTATAATCGACTTTTAAGAGACAAAAGGGAAAATGGCTTTTGTGAATTGCTAACTAAAAGGTGGAACGAACTAAGGCAATTTATCATTCAAAAAGAATATCTTATTAAACTTTTAAAGGAAAACCACTATTATTTAGATTCAAATGGTGTTTACGATAGGGAAGCAATTGTTTGGAAATATTTTTATAATTTTGACAAAAAGTATTGGGATTATGTTAGCTCCTGGTTAGAAAGTCGCTTAGCTTATTTAGACAAAGTGTTTAATAATCCATCTTTATTAACATCAATCTCACAAACTTTTGAAAATAAGTATGAAGAATTTTGTATAAATTACTCCCAAGAAAGTTCTATTATTGAAATTGATTTAAAAGAAAGCAGCTATCCTTTCAGTTTAAAAATCTATAATTCTGCTGGAATCTTAGTTTTTTCAAAAGACAAAATAAATAACAATTTACTTCATATTCCAAATTTACAAACGGGAGCTTATTTTGCAATCGTATTTACTGGTAATGAAATAAAAACAGGCAAATTGATTGTATTTTAAATTTTTATTTTCAATTTAATGCCAAATTTTCGAATAATTAAGAAAATTACTAAATATTAATTTTCATCGCAAATTATTATCATTAAAGAATTAACGTTGTTATTCAATTAACGTTAAAATGATATTTTAAAGATTTATTTGTTTATAACAATTTAAAATCATAGTTTTGAATTTATTTTTGGAGCAAAAATGATGGAACAAAATAAACAAAAAAAACTAGTACTTATAGTAGATGACGACGTTGATTTTTTAACGCAAAATAAAATGTTGTTAGCCAACGAAGGATTTGAGGTTGTAACAGCTGAAGGACAGGTAGAAGCTGAAAAAGCACTTAAAGAAATAAATCCAGATTTAGTAATATCTGATTTAATGATGGAAAACTTCGACGGCGGTTTTTGGATTTCCGAAACAGTTAAGAAGAAAAATCCGACTACACCAGTAATTTTGGTTACTTCTGTAACCCGTGAACTCGGATTGAAGTTTGATACTACTACTGAAGATGAACGTAGCTGGATTAAAGCAGATAAATTGCTTAACAAACCAATACGTTTTGAACAGTTATTAAAAGAAGTTCAAAAATTGTTAAAATAAGATGTTGAAGAACAAAAACATATTACTCGGAATAACCGGCTCAATTGCAGCTTATAAAGCACCTCTGATTATCCGTGAATTAATAAAAATGGAAAATCAGGTAATGGCAATTATGACACCTTCTGCTTTAAAGTTTATAACTAAGCTTACGATATCAAATATCACAAAAAGCCGTGTTTTCGAAGATATGTTTGAAGAAGATAATCAAACCAGTGGTGCATGGCATATTCACCTTGCCCACTGGTGCGATGCTATGCTTATTGCACCCTGCACTGCGACAACTATATCTCGCCTTTCTACCGGTCTTTGCGATAACGCTTTGACTACTGTTGCAATCGCCCTTCCTAAAAACAAGCCACTTATTCTAGCTCCTGCTATGGATAGCGATATGTGGCATAACTCAATTACTCAAAATAATGTAAAGAAATTAATAGATTTTGGCGTTAAAATCATTCCACCTGAAGAAGGCGAGCTTTCGTCAGGATTATCGGGTGATGGAAGGTTAGCAGCTATCCCCAATATTATTCAATCTTTAGATGAATTATTATCTTTTGATTCTCCCAAAGAGAATTCTAATTCCAAAAAATCTAAGGTAATGGAAGTTACTCTGGAACAAAAGGACAATACTACTTCAGCGATGAATATTCAGCAGACTATTGAAAAACCAATTTATTCAATTGATGATGCAGTTGAAAAAGACAAATGGACAACTGAGCTTGAATATACTAAATTAAAAGAATCTGTCCAGTCAGAGAAAAAAAAAAGTAGTTTAGCAGGCAAAAAGGTTTTAATTACTGCAGGGCCAACTCAGGAAAAAATCGATGCAGTGCGGTTTATCTCGAATTATTCGTCTGGTAAAATGGGATTTGCTTTAGCAAAAGTTGCTGCTTCTCTCGGAGCCGATGTGGTTCTAATTTCCGGGCCAGTTTCACTAAAAACCCCAAGCAATGTCCGTAGAATTGATATAATTTCTGCTAAAGATATGCTTGATGCTGTAAATACCGAATATCCAAATACAGATATTTTCATTTTTGCTGCTGCTGTTGCTGATTTCACTCCACTTTCTACCTTTCAGGGAAAAATAAAAAAATCTAATGAAAATTATCACCTAACTTTACCTTTAAAGCAAACTGATGATATTTTAGCTACAATTGGCTTAAGAAAAAAAAATAACCAAATTGTTGTTGGTTTTGCCTTAGAAAGTAATAATGAATTAGAAAATGCCAGAAAAAAACTAAAAGAAAAAAATTGCGATTTTATTGTTCTCAATTCTGCTAATAAACCTAACAGCGGTTTCCAAGGTGATATGAATACCATTACTATTTTAGAAAAAGATGGAACCCTTATTAATTTCCCAACTTTAACAAAGGAAGAATGTGCCTTGGAGATTTTCAAGCAAATCCTTTAGGAGATTTTAATAACTCAATTTTAGCTTGCATTCAAAACCCCAAATAAAATAAAATGCCTTATTTAAATGAAGTTCTTCCTTTATTAGGGGGTTGCCAATGACATCTTTACATTTGTCTGTCATTCTGAAGCGTTGTGAAGAATCTCAAACTCTGTGCTGACAATGACTTCTGAGATTCCTCACTTCGTTTCGGAATGACAGGGTAAACTTATGTCATTTCCATTTAAAATAAAAGTCTTCATTTATCTGGGGGTTGCCAATGACATCTTTACTAGTCATTTTGGAGTATGCCAGAATCCATCTTACTTTTTGGATATTTGTAAAAAAACTAATGACTAATAACTAATGACTTATTTATAATACTTTTTTCAAAATTTAACTTCTAATCTCACATTACGCATTCCCCCTCTTGAGAGGAGCAGGGGTGTGTTCTTTTTCCTTT
>DAIOVK010000031.1:0-13888 GCA_036759045.1 Kapaibacterium sp. (SeqCode)
TGGAAATGACATAAGTTTACCCTGTCATTCCGAAACGAAGTGAGGAATCTCACAACATAATAAGTCTTTTAAAGAATTACTACACTATAAAAGGAGAAGATAAAAATATCCTTCACAAATACAATTTGGGAAAGAGATGAATTTATAGAAAGCTACTTTATAAACCGTTCCCACCAAAGAGCAAGCATAAGCAGAGAATAAATGCGTTTGCCATCGTTTTGCGGCTGCTCACGATGAAGATTCAGCATATTTTCTATATAGTCCTTTCGGAACAAGCCGCTTTTTAGCATATTTGATGTTAGGATTTTCTGCTTTGTATAATCGAACCATTCATTTCGGAACCATTCATTGACAGGTGCCCAAAATCCCTGCTTTTTCCTGTAAATTATTTCCTTAGGCAGCTTCGTTTCGACTGCTTTCTTTAATAACGATTTTGTTTCCTTTAAATTTGGCACTTTCACTTTTTCGGATAAAGAAAGCGATAGCTCAACTATTCGGTGGTCTAGAAAAGGAACGCGTGCTTCAATACTGTGAGCCATTCCAATTTTATCTACACGCATAAGTAAAAGTTCAGCCAAACGAAATGTTATATCCATCACCAGATTTCGCTGCAAAAAATCCGCTTCCGGATTCATTTGGAAAGCTAATTTTTCTAAACTTTTAGCGTATTCTATTGGCTTATTTGTTAAATACTGATAATTACTGCTAAACAATTTTTTTAGATGTTCTACGGAAAACATTGGATTGCCGGCACTATAAAATGGTTCATCTAAACTTGCCCGCCTTATGTATTCCAAAGCATCAAGCTTACGCGTATTTTTCAAATACATTGAAGAAGCACCATAAATTCCTTTTCTTAAAAATGAAGGAAGAAGCTGATATTTATTCAGATATTTAGAATAAATGTTATAATCTCTTAAACTGCTTTCGTATCCACAAAATTGTTCATCACTTCCTTCTCCGACCTGAATAACAATAGTACCGGATTCGCGGGTTAATTTACTTAAAAAGTAAAGTGGCAGACAAACCGGGTCTCCATTGGGTTCATCTTCGTACCAGGGTAGTTTTTCTAAAATATCAAAACAATCCGCTTCAGTTATCAAAATTTCCTTGTGATTTGTTTTGAAAAGTTCAGAAACCTTTCTGGCGTACTTTAATTCATTATATTTTTCTAATTCCTTAAAGCCAACGGTAAAAGTATCAACAGGGCGTGACATCATTTCGGACATAACAGCAACATTCAAACTCGAATCCACTCCTCCGCTTAAGAAAACGCCGAAAGGAACATCGCTCATCATTCTTGCTTCAACCGACTCATTGAACAACTGCATTAGAAGTTCTTTTGCATCATCAAATCCCAAATCTTTATATTTATAATACTTGTTAAAAGGGTCCCAATATCGTTTGATTTCAATTTGTCCATTTCTTTTTAGTTTAAGGCAATGCCCGGCTGGAAGTTTTTTAATATTTTTGAATAAAGTAGAGTTGTGGCTACTCATTCCGAGATTTAAATAATTTGGAATTTCATCAATATTGGGTTCTACGCTTATTCCGGGAAATTGCAAAATGGATTTAATTTCACTTCCAAAAATGAAGTAGCCGTTTTGAATTGTATAGTAAAATGGTTTTATTCCAAGTCGGTCGCGTGCAGCAAAAAGCTCTTTCTTTTCATTGTCCCAAATAGCAAAACCCCACATTCCAAGCATTTTTTCCAATACTTCTTCATTCCATTCAGCATAACCATTTAGTATTGTTTCAGTATCGGTTTGTGATTTATATTTGTATCCTTTTTTTAAAAGTTCCTTTCGAACATCAGAATGATTATAGATTTCGCCGTTAAAGACAATTGTATATCTTTCATTTTTACTGTGCATTGGTTGATGTCCGGCTTTACTTAAATCAATTATTGAAAGCCGACGGAAAGCAAATCCGCAATTTCTTTCTTCATTCATCCATAGTCCATCGTCGTCGGGTCCGCGGTGAATAATGACATCGCTCATCCTTTTCAGGACATCGTTATTTATTTTATTTTCAGTTTGACTATATTTTACTACGCCAGCAATTCCACACATATCAAGTAAAATTGAGTTTATAAAAAAGCAAATTAATGAAAAAAAGGGAAACAAGGGGAGGGAAAAATTGTTATATCTAAATTAAAATATCTTAAAACATATAGCGTTGATTAAATAAAACTTTTTAAATAGAAAAAAGTTATGTAATTTTATTATTATATAAAGTAAGAAAAATGGAAACTCAATTAGAATATACTGACAAACAAATATACTCAAAAATGAGTTTATTAAATTCAGAGCAGCTAAAAAAGGAATTACTTTTTTATTTAGATTACTTACTAAAGAAGCAATTTTGCCCAAAAGAACAAAATCGGAAACCCCAATTCGGTTGTGCCAAAGGTACATTTAAAATGGCTCCGGATTTTGATGAACCTTTAGAAGATTTTAAAGACTATATGTGATGAATTATTTATTAGATACACACACATTAGTTTGGTTTCTGGAAGGAGTTACTGAATTAAGCCAAACATCACTTGAAGCAATTGAAAAGGAAGGAAGTAATTGTTTTGTTAGTATTGCTTCAATATGGGAAATTGCAATAAAAATTAGTATTAATAAACTTGAAATGAAAACCTCCTTTGAAAAACTAAATCAGTTAATATGGCAAAATTCTTTTGAGTTAATACCAATACGTTTTGAGCATACAAAGGAGTTGTTAAAATTACCTTTCCATCATAAAGACCCATTTGATAGAATAATCATTTCACAAGCAATTATTGAGAACTTGACAATTATTAGCAAGGATAATAATTTTACATTTTATGATATTAATTGCTTATGGTAATTATATGTTAATTCATTCTATACCAACATATTAGAAATAATATCTAAATAAAAAAGGAAACAAGGAGAAGGAAATAAATTTTGACTATTTATTGAAATAAAAAAAAATATTCAATAAGCTATAATTGTCTTTCTTTATTGTGTAGATTTGATTATAGTTATTAATTGATTTGTTATTCAAAAGCAATTGGTTATAAGATTTCTTTTCTAATATAAAATTTAGTTTTGAAATAATGTTTTCTAAATCTCCTTGCATTATATAACCACACAAGCAACCATCTAAAGGATAATAGTTTGTAAAAAAATGTTCAATGCCAGTGTTTATGTAACGATTCAATAATTTTGAAGAACTTACATTGCTTCCATTCTCCTTAATCCAGTCTTTTTCACATAAATTTTTTTCTTCAATGAAATACTCATAAAAATTTTCAGATTTCCATTTTGAAAACCTGAAATCAATTCTAGGAGTTTCATCTGCATCAATTTCTTCTTCTTGGTAATCATCTAAAGGAAATTCTCTAACAATATCAATTTTATATTTTGATTTATTTGAATTATTATTTTTTATATATTTGACTAAATTTCTTGTGATTATGTTTTCTTTCCAAGACGAATTATAATTCATATCTGCAATCATTTGATAATAAGCTTCAATAAATATGCTAATACAATAATCTGAAAGCCAACTTTAACTTTATCTATTATTTCAGGATTAAAACTCATTCTTCCTTCATATTAGCTATTTCCAATAAAATCGAACTACTATCCTGCATTGCTTGAGAACGAGACCAGAATCTTTTTTTATTTGGTTTAATTATATAGAAAACATCACCTCTGTAATATTTGACTACTTTCCTAAAATATAAGCTTTCAGAAAATTTTTCATACGAGTACTTATCTATTTCATTAACCAATTCGTTGATTTCTTTTGAGCTTGGATGAGTTATAATAAAACCAGCTTCGTGTTCATTAGTCAAATGAATTGCAACAAGACGCATTGGATTTGAGTAAGGCAATTCTTGAATGCTTGCCCAAACAGTATCTCCAGAAAACTCAAAGAATTCATTAAAGTCTTCACAAATAATTTTTAAATATTCAATTAGTTCCTCATTGTTTTCTTTAATTGGTTTATTTGCAACTAATTTTTCACCTTTTTGAAATAAATCCAAACTATAATTTAAAACATCTTCAATTAAAAATCTTTCTCTTTTTGATAGGTTTAAAGAGTCGTAAATTATTTCATCTATTTCATTTTCAAGTTTAGAAATTAATTGATTATCTCTATATTCGTTATTAGGTTTTTGTGTGGTAAATAGCAAATCTGTTCTTGGTTCCTTCGATAATTCAAAAGAAATTAAGTCCACTTTTTCAGCTAATTTATTGATATATTCTTCTGAAATTTCGAAAGGTAAAGCAGGTAATGAAAGAATTTCATTTGGTTGAACTTTTTCTCTTTCTATTCCCCAAGAAATTGAAGTTAGGAATAAGTAATAAGATGCAAATTTGGAATTTAAAAATGCAGTTAATGATTTTAACTCTTTAACTTTTTTTATCGAATTATTATCAATAATTTCTATGTTAAATGAAATTCCATATACAACATCTTTAAAACTGCAGTTATAATCTAAAAAAGAAGCACAAAATTGTTTATTACTTTGTCCACATTTTACAAGAATATGAGGTTCTTTATATGTTTCTATATTTCCTAATCCTCTAAAAATGTTTATTTTGGGTAATTCTTCAATAGAACTAACATTGTAATAATTTAAATAAAATTCTTTATTCTTTTCTGTTAATAATGAAGTAAAATCATAATTTAAATCATTCTTATTAGTAAAGTATTTTTGAATGTATTTAGCTTCCATTACCGGAATATCGGGTAATTCATTGCTTAAATATTGATTATCTTTTGTTGGAGTTAAAAATTTAAATCCTACTCCCTTGTGCCACCCATTTTTTTTAGTTAAGTAGAATTTTAAATTTTTACGATTTTTTAATGAATTTATTAAATGAAAGTCATTTTCTGTTCCCCACATCGCTACTTTCCAAATCAATGAATCTGACTTATCGCATTCAGAACGGGGAATATAATAAAAGTCAAGGGCATCAAGAATTAAATCGGCAGTAAAGCAATTGTTTTTTGATGGTTTAGGACATATATATGTAATATAATGGTTTTGTTCTGAAGGAATAATTTTTTTGAAGAAAATAACGCATGCTGGACCAACAGCATTTGCAAATAAATTTGTTCCTATATCATTTTTTATTTTTCTATAAGTTGAAAAATTGAAAACTGTTTCTACATAATTATCTTTAAATAAAAAATCTCTAAAAGTTTGATAAACACTTGATTTATTAAAAAGAATTTTACTTGTTGAAACAATAGCAACTTTTCCGTTTTCCTTGCAAAATTCACTTGCTCTATGAATAAATGGCATTACCATTTCTTGAGCAAATCCATATTTTAAGCAATATTCTTCTATCTCTGGTTTTAGCTTCCCCGTTTTAGAACTTTTAAAAGGTGGATTTCCAATAACAAGGTCGAAATCTGGTTGTTTTAAAATTGTGTTTGTTAAAGAACTTTGTAAATGTAAATTGTGCCCTTGTTGATTTTGTTCTTTTACTTTATTATTATAAATCAAATAGGGAAAAAGACGTTCTTTTTCTAACCATAAAGTTTTTGGGTCTAAATAACTTATTAAAGCAAGATATAAACTAAATGCAGCAACTTTGATTGCTTCTGAATTTATTTCAAAACCAAAGATAGTATTTAACAGAATGTTTTCCAAGTCATCAAAACTCGGCTGCTTTTTATTAACATAAATCCATCTGTCAACTAAACGGCGATAGCTTTCGACAAGGAAAATACCTGAGCCACAGGCAATATCTAATATCTTTAAATCGTACTGAGTATTATTATCATCAGCCCAAGGCAAATACTCATTAAGCATCAATTCAACTAAGCTATGTGGAGTGTAGTACTCACCATTTTCAGATTTTTCTTCATCTGTCTCCTTCAGAAACATTTCATAAATTTCACTTAAAAGTTCAATCGGAATTACTTTAAAGTCAAATGGCGTCCAAAATAATTGTCCTTGATTACTATTAACATCACCTCCCCAGAAACAACGAGAAATAATTTCTAATTCTCTCTCACTAATTATTTCTTTTTCTACTTCATCAATAATGAATAAATTCCCGTTAAACTTCTTCTCAAATTTACTAAATAAATCGTAAGTTGCAGTTTTGTCCTTTAGTATATCAAAATAGTTCTTTGCATCTTTTTTAATAATATTAAAGAAGTCTTCAGGAATAGCTCCGATATCTTCTAAATAAAGAATAAATAATGACCTTGTGAGAAGGTTATGAACAATTGAAGTTATTTTGTCTTTGGTATAAATACCTTTACCAATAATTTTTAATAATCTAATTTTAGTTATTTTTAAATTATCAACAAGTAATTTATCTACTCTTTTTGTTTTTTTAAAATTTTCTGATATACTATTATCATTCCAAAAAGTACCGCTATCTATCGCAATTCTTCCAAGTAGTTCAACTAATTCTGTTAAATCATCTTTTGTTGAGCAGCTTTTTATAACATAACATTCTTTTTTATTTTCAATATTTTTTGGATTTTTAGGTTCTTCAAAGCAATTATAGATTTTTATTTCTGTTTGAGTAGATACATACAAAAAAGGTACTTTTCTTTCATTCCATATTAGTTTTTGAGCAGAGATTATGTCGTCAATATTCTTTTCATTAAACTCATCAATAGATTTAAAATATGCTGAAGGGTAATTGCCGGAAAAATAGATTTTATCAATTTCAATTTTATCTTTAATATTATTCTTGATAAAATGACTTTGTTCTTTTGAAAGGTTGTTATCGTTAATATCTTTTAGATATCCTTCAAAATCAAGTTCTTTTAATATGTTTATGCTATTCTTCAAATTACTAAAATATTTCAGTTTAATTTGCAAAGTTATAAATAATAAAAATTATATCAAAATTATATTTTAAAATATAGAAATATAAATTCCATTAAAAAATTTAATATATAATATGAATATATAAATTGTCTCTCTGACATTTGTCAGAATGACTCATTTAGTTATGTCATCTCCATTTCAATAAAGGTCTTCTTTTATCAGGGGGTTAAGAATTATAGTTATAATTAACAACAACACTTAATAATATGTTTTGTTTCAAATAGGAAATGAAATAATTAGTTTAAAACCTTAGTAATTCCTGAATATTTTCAGGATAATATATTTTGTTTAGAAATAAACCGTTAGCTGGAACAGATGGGAAACAATACTTTCTGTTTGCAGAATCCATTCTTTCCATTAGCTCTTCTATGCTTATTTTTTTTCTGGCAACATCAATCATCGCCCCAACGCATTGCCTTACCATTCCATAAAGAAAACGATTTGCCCTAATTTTTAATTCAATGTTTGTTTGATTTACAAAATACCACTGGCAGTGCGTAACATTACAAATGTGATTTTTCACTTCTTCGTTAAATTTAGAAAAAGTAGAAAAATCTTTTTTACCCAGAAATATTTTTGAAGCTGCTTGTAAAAGTTCAAAATCAATACTATACTTTATCTTATAGGAGTATTGTCTTAAAAAAACGGAAGGAACGAGCGCAATTTTATAAATGTATTCGCGGGCAATAGCATCGAATCTTGCATGAAAAGGAAAATCCAAGTATTTTACTTTTATAATCCTAATATCATTTGGTAAATAGAAATTGAGTGCAGAGGTAAGTTTTTCTTCGGTAATTTTAATTTGTTCTAAATTAATATAAGAACAAACTTGTCCGTTAGAATGGACACCTGTATCGGTTCTACCAGCAGCATTAATTGATGTTTTTTCGCCAAGAATTTTTTCTAAAGAGGATTCAATTTGCTGCTGAACTGAGTTTTCTTTTAACTGGCGCTGCCAGCCGAAATAATTGCTTCCGTCGTATTCAACTAAAAGAGCGGTGGATTTGGTATCAGGAGTGTGCATTGCTTCGGTTTGATTTCGAAGATTGTTGCAATTTTTTCAAATAATATAAATCATTTGAAAGGTCAATTATATTCATCAAAGAGCCGCTCGAGCCCTGTAAGTATATATTTTGGAAACGATTAATGAGAACCTGATTTTCCGATAATTCAGCAATTTCAGAAAGTAATTTTGTTATTTCTGAAATTGAGTAGTTAAGTTCATTTAAAACAAGATGATAACTTTTATCGCTATTGTTAATGTGCTTTAATGTTTTGTGCAAATGAATAATTGAAGTGCCAAAGAAGATTAAATCAGTAATTTGCTGATTAATACCATAAGTAGCACCTATTTCAAGTATTACAGCCAAATCATTTGGTTTTCTCAAATTATTTTCGGAAAACTCGCTGAGAGAAGCAATTACTTTTTCGGTATCTTGAGAAATAATCATTAGTATTGAATAGTAGTTAATACGGACTCAAAAATTTGTTGGGTTTCTAATTTATCTGGAAGTATTTTTCCAGTAATATTCATTTGTAACAAAGAAAATTCATAGTAATTATTATCTTCAGATTTGAAAACAGCAGACGAAGCCAAGAGACCATTGGAATTGATAAAATCATAATGAGCGAAAGTAAAAGCACCGATTTGCAGTGTATTGTAATCTCCAACAAGCTTAATAGCATCAGCAGTTTTCTTTTGTCGATTATTAAAACTAACTCTGGCTATCCCAACAAGACCTTCATTATCGAATATCTCTTCAACCTGCGGAATATTCCTAATATTTGCAAATGTAATTCCGAGTGTGAAATCGCTGTTAGTTGCAAAACAAATGATGTCAGATGACACTTTTTCTTCAACATCAACGAAAAACCAATTTTCGGGGATATTTGCTATCATATCGCCGTCTTTTGAGCGAATAATTTCTTCGGACATTGGTATGTGTGGTTTGGGACTAAGTAAAACCTCCGGTAAAACCTTTTGATCTGGCTTGCTCTCTTCTTTTACTATTATGCAGGAATTAATGAGCAAAATAGTAGTGATGTATAAAAAAGAAAATTGTATTATTCGTTTAAGCATTTTATCACAATTTATATTCAGGCAAAAACACAATATATTAAATTAATTGTGAATTTTTTATTAATTAAATAAAAACGATTTTTTACAAAAAATATTATAAATCAAAAAATATTAATTTTGAATAAAATGCGGATTATCTTCTTCCGAAGTTAAACTTGGATAGTAGGTCCTCTATTCTTATAAAATTTAAATGCTTTGTCTTTAATTAAATGACGAATGATACTAAGTTTCATTCTTAGATACATTTAAATATCATTTCAAATTTTCTGACAAAGCAAGTGTTTCATTTAAATAACGATTTTTATAATTCTCCTTTACCTATTTTAAAAGTCGCAGTAATTGGACAGTGGTCTGAAAGCATTTTTAAGCTGTAATCCGGAAACTGACTTCGAAAGTCATAAATAAATAAACTATTATCTTCATAATATTTAAGCATATTCTCAGAAACAATTATATGGTCGATAACATACCAGGTCGGATATTTGCAGCTTTTTAAGGATTCTGTAAGGAAAAACAATGATTCATTTTCCATTAGTGGTTGAAGTGTTGGGTTCTTTTTTCTTTTTGGAGTATCGTTGAAATCGCCAACGATAATCAAATTTTTATCTATACTATTTTGGAGCATAGAATCAGCCCAATCAGAAATAACTTGTGCCTGACTTTCTCTTATGCTTTGGCTTCCTTCTTTCTTTTCTGCAGTATTGTCATATCTTGATGTAGATTTCAGATGAACTACGAGCATAGTCCATTTAAAACCATTTTTTTGAGCAGAAACAAGCAGTCCGGGTCTGGTTCTGTTCTCTTCGACTGCTAATTTTTCATATTCAGAATATTTATTAATTTGAATATCTGATTTATGGATTAATGCCACTTTTTGTTGATTTCCACCTGAACTGATATAAGATTTATAGTCAGGCAAATACTTTAATACTCTTAGCAGTGCTTTTTCATTTTCGATTTCCTGCAAACCAATAATATCGGCGTCCATATTTAAAATAATATCGGCAATATTTTTGTAGTCTTCTTCTGTCCTGTCAATTCTATCTCTTGTTCCATCTCCGAGCCATTCGACATTAAAAGTACCAACAACAAGATAATTACCAATTTCCTGCTGACAAGATTGAAGTGAAAAAACTAAAAATAAGATAATTGAAAATTTATATAAGTATTTCATTTGCTTTTTTATTTGATTTCAAATTGACTTTGACAAAGACATCTTTAGATTAGCTTGTCATTCCGATACGATGTGAGGAATCTAATACCAAGTTGCATTCAATGATAAAATATGTTTATCTGTCATTTCGATACGAAGTGAGAAATCTCAAACTATGTGGTAGCAAAGACTTGTGAGATTCTTCGCTACGCTTCAGAATGACACTTTAATTGTATATTTGAATGCAACTTGGTATAAAAAGTTTTTTTATCACTATAACTTTCGCAAAGCCCGAGAAACTTTACGGAAGTGAAAAATCTAAGTCATGCTATCAACTTGTTGATAGTATGACTTTCTTCTCAATTATAAAACTCCCTATAATTTACACCGGTATAGTAAAATTAAAGGAACTTCCTTTCCCGTGCTGGCTTTCAGCCCAAATCCTGCCATTATGTTTTTCAATAAATTCCTTGCAAAGAATAAGACCTAATCCGGTACCTTTTTCGCCGCTTGTTCCAATTGAAGTAACATTTTCATCAATTCTAAATAATTTAGAAAGACCAGCATCATCAATCCCAATTCCATTATCCTCCACTGAAACCAAATAAGACTTTTTTTGCAGCCCACCAATTGATTCGGTAATTTCTTTTGCTGAAATAGTAACTCTTCCGTAATCATCAGTAAATTTAATAGCATTTGCCACTAAATTGCGAATTACAGTTGTAATCATATTTTTATCTGCTTTTACTATAGTTTCATCAAAAATATTTGAAACCAACATAATATTTTTATCGTTTGCATTTTGCTTTAAAATATATGTAATATTAAAAGCAATTTCTCTTAAATCAATTAATTCAGGTTTGAATTCAATTCTTCCGGTTTGAGTTCTGGACCATTCAAGTAAATTTTCGAGGGTCGAATACAGCTTCTGGGCTGATTCACTTAAAGTAGTAGTAATATCAATAATTTCGTTAAAAGTAAGTTTATTAAATTCATTAACGAGCGTTTTTGTATAGCCCATAAAGCCGGCTAAAGGACCTTTTAAATCATGAGCAATAATTGAGAAAAATTTGTCTTTACTTGCTATTGTTTCGTTAAGTTCTTTTTCTACTTCCTTTTGTTTCGTATTATCAAAAAAGACCCCATCAACAAAAAGTAAATTATCGTTTTTATCGAATACCGGTTTCCCTCTTCCCATTAAGTATTTAATATTACCATTAATATCTTTTATTCTAAATTCAATATCATAAACTTGCTTATCGTTTAATGCCTGCACTATCTCTTTTTCAATTCTGTATTTATCTTCAGGTAAGATGAACTTTTCAAGAAAATTATAATCTGATGACTGAATTTCGTTATCTGAATAACCAAGGAATTTTTCCAGCATATTATTATAAAATACTACTTTGTTTTTTTCCTGAACATAAACACGATAAACCAATCCGGGAATATTTTCGGTTAAAGTTCTGTATGAGTGTTCACTTTCTTTGAGAGCATTTTCAAATCTTTTCCTTTCTGAAATTTCCCTCATAATACCAAGAACAGCAACTTCACCCTTAATACCAATAGACACAGTATTTATTTCTACAGGGACAGTAATCCCATCTTTTCTTAAAATATTAACTTCGTATTTGTTATCAATCGCAATTCCATTAAGTCTTGCTTCGTAACGTTCCTTAATATATTTTTTCGATTCCTCGGAAATTAAAATTTCAAAATTAAAATTATTTGCAGTAAGTTCTTCATAAGAGTAACCTGTCAATTGGACAAACTGCGGATTAACATAATCGTATCTTTTATTTTTCATCAAATAAATTGCATCAAAGGCATTTTCTACTATTATTTTGTATTGCTGTTCACTTTGGTTTAATTTCTCCCTGCATTGTTTGTTAATTAGTGCAGTTGCGAATATGTTAGTAGCAAATTTCAATAAGTTAATTTCATCATTATTAAAGTTCCTATTGTTTTTGTTATCAATGAAACTGATATATCCCCATAGCTTAGCTTTTAAAAATAATGGAATTATTAGTAATGATTCTATATTTAATTTATTAAGGTTATCAAATGAATTATTATCGGGATTATTATTAGCAAAAAATATTTCATTTTTCTCTAATAAGGGTATATAATTAGAAAAGAATGCCTTAAATTCATTTATCTTTTCAATATCTGAATTGAATTCGCTTTCAATATTTTTCTCAGTCCAAAAATATGATAATTCTTGATTTAAGTTATTATCATCAATAAAATTAAAGACATAAATAGTACTAAGATTTAGTTGTTCACCAAGATGATTTAAACAATTATTAATTGAAGAGTCATTATTAATTTCAGATATTAGATAGCAGGCAGATTTTTGAATAGCTTCAATAATTAAATTCAAATTTGAAGATTCTCTTTTTTCAGTTTCTAAATTCACAACTTTGATTATTTTTGTAATATTAAATTTATTTTTTAAAAATTTTAAATATAATTAATTTAACAATTTTTAAATAAATAAAAAAATATTATTATATTTATATTGTTGTTTTTTTTAATATTTAAATAAATGGACAATACAATAAAAAATACTTTATCGGTAATACTTATAGTTTTACTTTTTTATATAGTTTCTGCTCTTTCATCTATACTTATACCCCTTGTTTTTGCTTTACTTTTATCAATAGCTTTTCAGCCATTTGTTTCTTACTTAATAAAAAAGAAAATACCAATTGTGATTGTATTACCAACCATAATAATTATTTCTTTATCTGTAATATTTATTCTATCATTACTTTTAATTTATTCATATTCACAGGTTAAAGAGGAATTACCTGAGATAATCACTTCATTCAATTTAAAGATGCTGGCATTTTTCGATTTTTTCAATGATAATTTCGGAGACTTAACAGATACAAGAATTGATACAAGCTTCTTTCTTTCATATTTCAATAAAGATGTTATTACTTCATTTATTTCTTTGGTTGTAAAAGAAGTCGGTTCTTTAACAACCTCATTTATTATGTTTGCTCTTTATTTCATTGTTTTTCTAACAACAATTGCCAATTATAAAGAATTTTTAACTTTTGTAGAAAATAAAAAAGACAGTCATAATTTTGTTATAGTTTTTGAAGCAATACAGCAATCTGTTTCATCATATTTAAAAATAAAATTTATTGTCAGCTTCATTACCGGAATTATTGTTTATGCTGTATGCACTCTTTTCGGTTTAAAATTTGCAATTCTTTGGGCTTTTTTTTCATTTACTTTAAACTTTATTCCTACAATTGGTGCGATTGTTGCAGTTTCTCTACCGACTTTATTAGCATTAATTCAATTTGATTCTCCCTGGAATGGAATCTTTTTATTTCTCATTCTGTTAGTAATCAAAAACCTTTTAGGAAACTTAATTGAACCAATTATTACTGGAAATAAACTTCATTTGAATACAATAACAGTTATTTTTGGCTTGATTTTTTGGGGTTTCCTTTGGGGTATTCCGGGTATGTTCCTTTCTGTTCCTATGCTAGTTATAATTAAATTGATTTTCGAGCAGATACCAAGTATAAGTTTTATCAGCAGGTTAATGAGCTAGTTAGCTATCGGCTGGCAGCTATCGGCTTGAATTTTGTGATATATTTTTAGATAAAGTAAATGTTGTATTTATATGGAGATAACAAAAGGTTTAGAAAGATTTGAAGATTTAGATAGTTTAGATATTTAACTTTCACAAAGTTCAGAGCTCCAGATGCTTCGTAGTTTGTTATTTCGCATGCTTGTCATTTCCATTTAAAATAAAAGTCTTCTTTTATCTGGGGGTTGCCAATGACAT
>DAIOVK010000032.1:0-13714 GCA_036759045.1 Kapaibacterium sp. (SeqCode)
TAATTGAATAAAGATAAGAGGTTCCTTTGTTATATGAAATACCATACATTACATTACTTTGCACATCATAACTTAATGCCTGCATACTTACACCAGTATAGCCGATAGTTGTTGTAGCTCCGGTCGAAGTATTTATTGTTATTAAGTTTTTTGAGGAAGCTGCGTACCAGTTACCATTTGCCCAGGTAGCTGCATCTAAACTATAGATACTTGAAGATGCTACTGGAATAACGTCATTTGGGTTATTCAGTGGAAACATTACAAAACCTTGCTTAGATTTATAGGAATAAGCATAAGGAACACTATTTGTTGTAAATGACCAGGTTTCAGAATATTCACTATTAGAACATTCATTTTGAGCCATTACATGCCAAAAGATTTCGCTATCATTTGGTAAATTATTTATTAGAACTTGTGTATTCTTTCCAAAAATATTAGTATAGATAATTGTTTCAAAGCTGGTATCAGTTGCGATTTGGATTTGATAACCAGTTGCTCCCGGAACTGCCTCCCAAGAAAAATTCTGAACTTTATTAAGTCCAACTGATTCATTAATTGGAGTTAATAAAACTGGAGATGATAGTTCGCCTTCAGTTATAAAATTCCAAGTTTGTGACCAAACGCTGGTATTAACACCATCAAAAGTATTCACTCGCCAGTAATATCTAGTTAGCTCTTCTAAGTTATCACTAATTTGATACTCTGGTTCTGTAATATCAGATAATTCATATACAATTTGAGTAAACTGCTCATCTGTGGCTACTTGCAATGAATATAAATGCAATGTATCTGTTTCACTCCAATTCAATAGTGGAGTTAATGAGTTGCAGTAACTTTCACTTATCGGGGAAATTAAATTAGGAGGTAAAATTAGAGGTAATTCTAAAGTAAATTTCATATTGGGTCTTGCCGTAGAAGTGCCCATATACATTGGTGAACTGCAAGCAGTGCCATCGTAACTGGTGTAGTATGCCGAAGCTACGTAATTGTAATAATTCCAATAAGTTGATTCATTATATGTAGGATTAATATTATCTGTGCAAATATTTACAAGTAAATTTGAAACTCCGTCCCAGAAAAATGGAACTGCAAAACTATGAACGTTCCAACCAAGAACAGGAGTATAAGTTGTCGTATCAAAAACAGTTGTAAAATTATTTAAATTCCAGCCATTTCCTAATGCAAACTCATTAGTGTTTTTTAATTTGATTTCATAACCTTCTATTGGCGCTCCGCTATTAAGAACTGCTACATTAAAAGCAATAGAAGTTAAAAGACCTGCAGAAGCACCGGAGGCAATCATCTCATCTGCGTGTAATAAATATTGCTGGATTACATTTGGTCCGCCATTTGGATAAGCACTTGGTGTTGACCATTGATTGTTATAATTAGTTCCCTGACCAACAGTGAAAAATGGACCAGTAGTAAATGTAAATTCTTCAGACCAATCGCTTGTATCTATTGCATTAAACATTTTTACTCTCCACCAGTACTGGGTGCTCATTGTTAATCCATTTACCATATAAGAGGTAGTATTTAATGCTGGCTCATCAATCAATAAATCAGTAAAATCCACATTCTTTGAAATTTGCAGATAATAATTTGTTGCTGCAACATTGCCAGTCCAGCTAAATTGCAAAGATAAGTCAGTGTATTCAACTTCGTCAATTGGACTTATTAATACCGGCTCTGGTAAATTTCCTTCAGTAATAAAAGAAAATGCTTTAGACCAGGGTCCCATTTCTTCATCTTCATATTCAACTCTAACTCTCCAAAAATACTTAGAAGTTTCTTCCAATTGTTCTTCATTTAATAATTGATAAAAATTATTATCGAGAAGTGGTTTATCAAGTAAAATGGTTGCAAAATTAGTTAGTTCAGAAATCTGCATTTGATAAGAAACTGCATCTTCAACTTCTTCCCATTGGAATAAAGGCATCAGTTCAACATTTGAAGCGTTATTAAGTGGATTTTCCAAAGCAGGTGGAATGCTTCCATATTGAAATTGTGAATAAACAAATGCTTTATTTGGAGTTCCCTGAATTAATCCACCAAGAAGAAAATATCCGGGAAGAATACTGGTAGAACTAAATAATCCACCGGCCGAGGGATTTGTAATTCCAACACCAGCATCGCTAAGAGCATTATGCCAAACCCCTGTTGGAGTGCCGGTTGCAAGATTAATTTGAATTATTGCGGCTGCGCATCCAAGATATGAACGGCTATGAACCCAAAGATAAGGTCCTCCTTCACTAACATTATCAAAAGCAGAGCCATAAATTCCTAATATTCCATAATTTGAATTGGGAATAGAATCCAGAATTTCACCTTCCCGATTAATAAGAATGAGGTCATCTTGCCAGTTACCACACCAAAAAGCATCTAAATCCGGATTATATGCAATATGTCTTATTCTTCGGTCTGGTCTGGTAATAGTTGATACTAATAACTTACTCGAAAAATCCATCTGGTAAATTATACCTGATAAATTTGCATCGGAACCATAAAAGTATTCGCCATCATAAGCTAAATCTTTTATATTCGATACACCCGGAATTGAGAATGTTTCTATATGATTTCCTTCAAAGTCAAATTTAGCGAAATTTGAACTTAAATCGAAGGTAGTATAGATAAATTCTCCATCAGTTTCACAGCCGGCCTGACCAATACCTGCTATCGAAGATACATCGTTAGACCATAACAAATTCCAATCCTGTGCATTAACATTGTAATTTGTTAAAAAGACACACAGAAAAATAAGCAATGAAATAGAATATTTTATTCTTCTCATTATTAGCTCCTTTAAAAAATGATTAATAGATTAATTATATATATCTTTATGTTATATATTATTTATTCTGTTATTAATTACATTAATTATTCTTTTGAAATAATTTAAATTTAATAAGTTGTTATATATACTATTTTATAAATATACATTATAGTTTATGTAAGACATTTATTTATAATAATATTTTATTATTTAACATTTTTATATAATTAATATATTGTGCCATTCCTTATATCTTTTATTGTATTTATCATTCTTACTATCTTCCAAATCCAAACTATTAAAAAATAATATTTGAAAAAAAGAAAAAATATTTGTATATTTACATTTCCTTTTTATACTAATTATTTATAAAATAATTACTTATGTTTTGTACTTATGGATAATTCATTAAAAAAATTAATTTTTAAATTATCAAAATCTGAAAAAGATTATTTTTCGAAATATATTAAACTTCATAAAGAAAGTTCAGATTCAAATTATCTTGTCTTATACAATTTAATTTTGGACCACGGTGGAGTTAGTTTAGAAGAATTAAACAAAAAAGCTGGTAATAATAAACTGAAGAAGAATTTTTCTATTGAAAAAGAACGTTTAATGGAAAAAATTCTAACAAGTTTAATAAATTATAATTTTGAAAGTTCTTTCAAATGGAAAATCCAAAAGGATATTAATTATATCCAGATTCTATTAGAAAAAGAGTTATATGATAAAGCTCAAAAAATATTGGAAAGAGCTAAAAGAAATGCATATAAATATGAAGAATTTGAACTTATATTTCAAATAATTTCATTAGAGATGTTATTATGCTTTCATCACGGAGTAATTGTAAGCTATGAAAAGTTAAAGGAACTAAGAGAAGAAAGATTAAAAATTTTTAGTATTATTGATGATTTCCATAGCGTACTTACAATTAAAGCAGAACTTCAGTGTTTTCAAATAAATGAAAATTATTTTACTTCAGATTTTAATAACTTTTCTAAAATTTATGGGCATTCACCGCTTGCTCCTAAAAATATTGATAAGAGCATTAAGATTCAAGCTATATGGCTTAATGTTGTTGAAGTTTCATATTTTATCCAACACGATTATCAGAATTTCTTTAAATATACACAGGAACGTTATCAGTTAGTAAAAAACAATATGTACTTATTCACAATTAATGAATATATTTTTGTTCTAAATAATTTTATGTATAGTAGCAGTTTAATTAAAAATGAAGAAATGTTTAATACATTAATTGAAGAATACTCTAATATTAAAAATTTACCTGATGAACTTGAACTTTTTAGACAAAAAGTTATCTACTATAGAACTTTAGAACTATATCATCAGGTATCAAAATATAAACAGGGAGAAGAGTTAGCCAGAAAAGCTGAGCAGTTCCTTGAAATTCATCATCAAATTCCATATTTTGAGAACCGGCTTTTGCATTTAAATATTATAAGAGCTTATATTGATAATGAAAATTATTCACTTGCACTAAATTCTTCTTTAAAGAAATATAGAAATACAGGGCTTGAATTTAATAGTTCAATTTTCAAGTTATTCGAGTTTATTTCCCAATATAAATTAGGTAATTTAGATAATCTTATTTACTCTGTAGATTCCTGGACTAAAACCATTCGTTCTAAAAGAAAACAATTTCCTATTGAAAAGATTCTTATCAGATTTTTTCATTCAATTTCGAATAAAGTTACTATTTCTTCAAAAAAGCAGTTATTGACTAAAGTTATTTCACAACTTAAAGAATTAGAAAAAAGCAATCAAAAATTCTATTTGAATCACATTTTCGATTTCGCTGCCTGGTTCGAAAGAGAGTTGGAAGAGATGAATATTAATTATTAATTATTAATTATTAATTATTAATTATTAATTGTTAATTGTTAATTTTTCTTTGTAATTCTGAAACGCAGCGAGGAATCTCACAAGTCATTGCTACCAAATCATTTGAGATTCCTCACTTCGTTGCCAATGACATCTTTACTTTTGTCGGTCATTCTGAACGAAGTGAAGAATCCAGAGAGTAGTGGTTAAAAAAAATTTTCTGGATTCTTCGCTGCGCTCAGAATGACAGTGTTAAGTTATGTCATCTCCATTTAAATAAAGAACTTGCTTCATTGTGGGGTTCCGAATGACAATTTATTTTTGCACTATATGTTGACGGTTTGGTATTAAAAGTGTATTACCCGTGAAAACAGCTATCTATAAAGTACTTTAAGCTTTGATTTCCAATTGATAAACCTCAAATTTTGAGCATTTTATTAAAGCGAATTCTGTTGTATCGTTGTGCAAGTATGCAAGGTAAGTTGGCAATTACTGCATAAAGAATCATAATGTAACCTACCCACCAGTAATTCCAAATGAAGAATACTGGCGAAAAAAGGATAACTACCCAATGGACTGCTTCGGCTCGGCATAATTCTAATTTAAACTGTTTGAAATACTTTTCATCTCTCAAAACTATCCGCTTTTTTCTAAATCCTTTTTTAAAAATTGCAGAGCCATCGGGCAAAAACTCTTTCCATTTCTTTATTTTGAATACAGATTCATATAACTTTCCATTTTTCTCCCAGCGAAACTCTTTAAATAACCAAAATTCTGTATTGATATATTTATCTGGCAAAACTGTCCCGATATATGCTACAGAAATGTGTATGATTCCCCATAGCACAATATCTATCAAAACAATCCAAATTACTGGTAATTCAATTAACATAAAAACTCCAAGAAATATTATTCAACCATAATTTCAGAGCTACAGCCCCCTCGTAGTTTGCTACTTCACAGTCTTGTCATTTCGAACCCCCAAAATGAAGTAAGAATTTTATTTAAATTGATAGACATAATTACTAAACAGTGTTTTTCAGTCATACTATCAACAAGTTGATAGCATGACTTTAAATCTTTTTATTGTCATGCTATCAGCTTGCTGATGGTATGACTGGGAAAATGGTAAATCAGAAGTTTTTTTCACGAAGTAATTGCGATTTTTCCTTCATTAAATTTATGAATCAGAATCGCAACTATTGCCTGATATGAAATACCTTCTTCTAACGCTTTTGCCTGAATCTTTTGATAATCTCTTTCAGATACTTTAACACTAATGTGTTTTGCATTTGGTCGGTTTAGTTTAGCAGATTCTTCATACATTTTTTTTGTAGATTCATCAAAATCTGAAATCCATTCGTCTGAATACAAAGATTCGATGATTTCTTTTTCCTCTTGGTCTATGTATTTAATCATTTTTTTCATCATTCCAATCAAAATTTTTAAGTTCTTCTCCTTCCCAAATACAATTTCAGAACTCCTGATGCCTAGTAGTTTGCTATTTCGCATTTAATATAGTTTTGATATTAAAAATAATGTAAATTCAAAAAAATGTAAACATATAACTCCTAAATAAATTTAGGAGTTATTCTAATATTTAGAGTAACTCCCAAATTTATTTGGGAGATTAACTGCGCAATTATTCTTTACGTGCATAATCTCCTAACTCCTTTATTTTCGTTATGAGGTCAGGAGTTCTGAATTTGAAAAAGAGTTGGAAAGAATAAAAGAGTGAATTTCTCTCTCACTCCTCTCTCTTCACTCCGCCGTTTATATTCAATTTTATTACTTCGAGTGCTTCCAAGCCCTCGTTGTCAACTACTTTTACTGCAACGGTGTGGTGACCAACTTTAAATTTATTAACTGAAATGCCGTCTTTGTTCAGCATTTGCTCAGCAGAAAAAATGCTTGTTTCTTCGTCATAATCGAAATCAAATGCAAAAAACTCTATACCTGAATCGCTTTCTGCTTCTGCAAAAAAAGCAATTTCTCTCAAGCCCTTTGCATCTGCACCTTTATCTTCAAACTTCACAGTTAATTTGGGCTTCTTTGCAATAGGAACGATTTCTTCTACTTTTACTAATTTGATTATAACATTCTCCTGATTTTTCAGCTTCGCAACTTCTTGAACTGCACCAGTTCCAAAGCTAAAAGCGATAATATAGCCGATTGGCTCTTCTTTTGCTTTTTGCCTTTCTGTGATTTGCTTTTCATTAATTACGCAAGATGAATAAAAATTCTTTACGACATTTTTCCCAACTGCTTCCGATTGCTTAACCTGAATAGGCACTCCTTCTCTTGTTTTGCCATCAAAACCGCTATCGCTTCTTTGCTTGATATTCGGAACAGCACCAAACATTTCAACGACCCATTTTTCAAATTCAAATGGATTTTGATTGAATAGCTTATCGTAATCGTATTTATGGAGTTGAACAGAAAATGGCTTGGAAAACATATTTTGCTGCTTATTTAATCTCAATTCCGAAACCTTTACAGCTTGAACAGACTGGTCTATTCCAATCCAATTTCTGTTAAGTTTGTCAGCAACAACTACGGTAGTGCCACCACCAAGGAATGGGTCAAGAACAATATCGCCTTTATTAGAAGAAGCTAAAATAATTCTATCTAATAATTTTTCTGGTTTTTGAGTGGGATAACCAATTCGTTCATTTCTTGACATTTGACCGCCAGAAGGAATGTCATTCCACCAGTCAAAAGGAACCATTCCTTTTAAATACTCTTCGTATTCTTTTCCTTGAAATTTTATTCCTTTTTTCTTTGTCTCGCTATATGTTCTTCGTTTTAAGGTTTCATCACTATAAGGAATTAGGATTTCATCTTTATTAAAAGTAAAAGAATTTGACTTTGAATATCTGTAAATGGTATCGTGCTTGTTTGGAAATGATACTTTCAAATTTGAGGGACCATTGTAACACCAAATAATTTGGTTTCTAAAATTGCTTTCACCAAAAATTTTATCTAAAATATAAACTCTAATGTAAGCATCGGCGTGCCAGTCGCAATGCAAAAAAATGCTACCAGTTGGTTTTAAGAGTCGGTGCATTTCAACTACTCTTTCATAAAGCCAAGCGATGTAATGGTCAATTCCGCCGCTCCACCTGTCTTCAAAACTTCTTATTTCGCCTTTGTCGCCCCAGATTACTTCGTAATTTCTATTGGAAAAGAAAGGTGGGTCAAGATAAATCAAATCAATGGAATCGGATTCCATCTTTCTCATTATTTCAAGGTTATCGCCGAGTATTAATTGGTTCATAATTCATTTTCCATAAAATTTAATTTTTCAAATTTTGATAATTTTAACCTTTCTTCCGAAACCTTTACAGCTTGAACAGACTGGTCTATTCCAATCCAATTCCTGTTTAATCTATCCGCAACAACAACAGTAGTTCCACCACCAAGAAACGGGTCAAGCACGGTATCGTTTTCTTTGGATGTTAAAATTATAATTCTTTCTAAAAGTTTTTCTGGTTTTTGAGTTGGGTAGCCAATGCTTTCACTACTATTAGAATAAATTCTGTTAATATCATTCCAAAAATTATAAATTGGATTACCTTTGTCATTGACTGTGCGTAACTTTCTAAAAGGCATTTTATTGCTTGACCAGCCCAAATCACCGTTTTTATCTAATTCGGTCAGCTTTTCCTTTGTCATTCGCCAGCCATATTCTTTTGGAGTGAAACCTTTGTATTCATAAACCAAATTAGGACGGGCACCCATTGAAGCACCTCTAATAATCGGTCCTTGATAGTACCTTCCCTTTTCATCAAAATAAGGATATTTTCGGGCAAGTTCCCCATTTTGAAGTTGCTCTCTCGCAGCTTTTTCATCAAAGAAATAATTATTGCTTTTAGAATACCAATAAATTGTATCTGTTGCAATACCAAGATTCTTTTTTTCAAATTGAGAACCTTTTGGGTTTCTTGTTCTTTGCCATATTATATGGTTTCTAAAATTGCTTTCACCAAAAATTTTATCTAAAATATAAACTCTTATGTAAGCATCGGCGTGCCAGTCGCAATGTAAAAATATGCTTCCTGTTGGTTTTAAGATACGGTGCATTTCCACTACTCTTTCATAAAGCCAAGCTATGTAATTGTCAATTCCGCCGCTCCACCTATCTTCAAAACTCCTTATTTCACCTTTATCGCCCCAGATTACCTCGTAATTTCTGTTTGAAAAGAAAGGTGGGTCAAGATAAATCAAATCAATGGAATCGGATTCCATCTTTCTCATTATTTCAAGGTTATCGCCGAGTATTAATTGGTTCATATCATTTCAATGTTTAATAATATTTTTGCAAATTTAAGGAAAAAAATAAAAGGAAATTTAATTTTTATACTTCACGCATTTTCCAATTGATTTTTTTATTAAATGCTTTTAAATAAATTGAGCGTATGAAAATTAAACAGAAATAAAACAAATGTATCGGATAAAAAACTGATGAAACAATTTTGAAAGAGCCAATCTTCCAAAAAAAATGAAAAACCTGTATTGCAAAAGAAAGGTAAATAGCAAGCCATAATACTACGTTTTTTTGAACGATAATACTGTTTACAAAAAGAATTGAAATCAGGAAGCCACCGCTAATCCACAATATAATATTAAAAAGAGTGGAAAATGCAGTTTGAGTTGCTCCGGATGCATAAGCTTTTGACCAGCCATTTATTAACTCCAGCAAACCATTCGGATACATTCTAAATGAAATTGTTCCTTTCCCTCCGAGGCAGATTAATTTCATTTTCTTTTCACGAAAAATTTTTGCAAGATACATATTTTCGAGTATTCTGTTTTTTACTTTCTTATGCCCGTCAACGCTGAAATATGCTTTTCGAGAAAGAATGAGCGATTGCCCGAACAAACCGCTCACTTTCTTCTTTGAAAACGGAGTAAAAGCATTCATTGAACCGAGCATAATTAAATTGAATATTGCAGAAAAATCTTCGTAGAATTTTTTTACTTTATGAAAAGGTGCGACTGAAAGAATAATTTCTTCTTTAAAATTATTGGATAAGTGAGAATAAGTATCAACAATCTTCTGTAAACCATCAAGTTCGAACCAGACATCAGCATCAAGGAAAATTAGGACATCGCTTTTTGCATAATTAGCGCCCTGATAGCAAGCCCAGGGCTTTCCCAGCCAATCTTTTGGCAGGGCTTCAGAATCAATAACAAAAGCCCCTTTTCCCAAAGAAATTTCCTTTGTTTTGTCAGTTGAGGCGTCATTAACAACAATTAGTTCATTTACTTTGAGTCCCTGCCTCTTTATCGAATCTAATAAAAATGAAATATTCTTTTCTTCATTTCTTGCCGGTATAATAATGGCTATGCTGGGTAGCGTTGCTTTTTCTTTTTTTGCAAAACAAAGCGGAATTTTATACATAAACAAAAAACCGCTTAGCATCAAAATTATTGCGGTTAAGGAAAGAAGTATTTCACTTGTTCCCATTATTTTCCTTCTTCATTTTGTAAAATCAATTTGCAAACATTTTGACCGCAAAGCAATACCATAGGCATACCACCACCGGGATTTACAGAACCGCCGGTGAAATAAAGATTTTTGTATTTTTTGCTTTGCTTGGGATGCTTAAAGCTGAAATTTTTCCATAAGTCAGAAACAACGCCGTAGATTGAACCACCATTCGATTTATACATACTGCGAATATCAAGTGGAGTAAGCAAATGCTCATAAACAATGTGTTTGCGTATATCTTTCAAGCCCGTTCGTTCTAACTTATCCAGAACAACTTCCTTGTATTTGATGTAATCCTCATGAGTAAGCGGATTTTCTTCATTTATAAAAGGAATATGCGGAAGAACCTTTAAGCCGGAGCAGTTAGGTGGAGCTACGCTTGGGTCGGATTTCGATGCATCAACGAGATAAATTGTTGGGTCTGGAGGAAGCTTCCTGTCCTTGAAAACAGTTTTAAAGTGATGAGATTGATTAGTTGAGTAAATGAAATTGTGGTGAGCAAGTTGCGGATACTGTATGTCAAGCCCTAAATCTAAAACCAAGCCGGAGCAGGCGGGTTCAAAACGTGATAGTTTTTTCAAAAATGGCTCGCTTTCGTTCAAAAGAGTTTTATAAGTAGGGATAACCTCCATATTTGAAACAATAATATCCGCTTTGTGAATTTGTTCATTTGCACGAATTGCAGTAACGCGATTGCCTTCTTTCAATATTTCTTCAACTTCGCTGTTGTAATTTATTTTTATTTCAAGTTCGTTCATAAGTTTGAGGAAACCGAGAGCAATATTATACATACCGCCGGGAACATACCACAAATCGTAACGGAATTGGATTGTTGGCATAAGATTCATAAAACCGGGAGCTGAATAGGCAGAAGAGCCAACATATTTGATAAAATAATCCATAATGTCGATGAGATGCGGACTTTTAATGTATTTAGCAACGCTGCTGTGCATTGTTCTGAAAAAATCAATTTTGAAAACTGAAGAAAAGTCATAGAATTTCATAAAATCGGTAGTTTTATCAAGCCCATTATCGAAATAGCCATCAGCCAAAATATCGTATTGCTTTTCCGAATAATCCAAAAATGCTCTAAACTGCTGAAAAGTATCTTTTCCTAATTTGCTAAGTTCTTTTTTCATAAAATCCATATCCGGGTCGAGGTCAATCACTGTTCCGTCTTCAAAGAAATTTCGCCAGTGTGGTCTTACTTTTTGCATCTTTATATAATCATTAATATTCTTTCCAGCTGCATCAAACAAGTTTTTAAAATACTGAGGAAGAGTAAGAATCGAAGGACCTAAATCGAAAATATATCCCTTTTCATTAATAAAATTAAGCTTTCCACCGATTTTTTCATTTTTCTCAAAAACCTCAACATCGTATCCGGCAATTTTTAGCATTATTGCTGCTGAAATGCCTCCAAGTCCAGCACCAACGACAATTACTTTCTTATTTTTTCTTATGCTTGAATTATTCATTTTTTGCTCCGATTTAAGTTAATAAAGAAATTTCACTGCTTTTTTAAATATGTTAAAAGACAATTTGTTTGGTGGATACATATATTTCTGGTCAAGATGGAAACTTTTCTTTAAAATAGCTTTTTTATGGCTGAATGTTTCAAAACTTGCTTTCCCGTGGTATTTACCAAAACCGCTTTGTCCAACTCCTCCAAAAGGCAAATCGTTTGACATAATAAAATTTATTGTTCCATTTATGCAAACTCCACCTGAAGATGTGCTGTTTATTATTTTTTCCTGTTTACTTTTATTTTTCGAAAAGTAATAAATAGCCAAGGGTTTTGGTTTTGCCAGTATTTTTAAAATTTCATCATCAAGATTATCAAAGGACAGAACAGGGAGGATGGGACCGAAAATTTCGTTTTTCATTATTTCTGAATTTTCATTTATTTCACTTATTAAAGTTGGTGCAATAAATGGTTTTTCTCTGCTGTGCTGCCCGCCAATTTCAATTTTTCCTTCAGAAAGCAGTTTAATCAGTCTGTTAAAATGCTTTTCATTTATTACTTTTGCCAGATTTTTATTTTCTAACAAATTTTCGCCATAAAACTTTGTTATAGTCTGTTTGAAAATTGATATAAATTGATTTTTAATATCTTTGTGCAACAGCAGATAATCAGGAGCAATACAGGTTTGTCCGCTATTGAAGAATTTTCCCCAGGCAATTCGTTTTGCACTAATCTCCAAATCCGCATCTTTATCAACAATGCAGGGATTTTTTCCGCCAAGTTCAAGCGTTATCGGTATTAGATACTCAGCGGCTTTTTTCATTATTATTTTTCCTACTTCTGTGCTACCGGTAAAGAAAATGTAGTCGGTTAAAGGATTAATCAATTCCTGTGTTACCTTTGCATCGCCTTCAATTACTCTTAAATAGTTTTCTGAAAAATTTTCGTTTAACAGTTTTGCAATAAGTGCACTTGTATTCTGAGCAATTTCTGATGGTTTAAGCAACATACAATTTCCTGCGGCGATTGCTCCGACAAGTGGTAAAAAAAACAATCCGAAAGGATAATTCCATGGACTGATAATGAGAGCAGTTCCGTAGGGTTCATAGATAAAATAGCTGCGTCCGGGTTTATTGATTAATGGTGTTTTCACTTTTTGCGGTCTGCTCCATTTTTCTATATGTTTTAAAGCATAATCAATTTCTTTAATTACTATACCAATTTCGCTTGAATATGCTTCAATCTCGCTTTTGTTCAAATCGTCTTTCAGTGCTTTTAATATCAATCGTTCATTATCAAAAATTATTTGGCGCAACTTAAGCAGATTAGCAATTCTAAAAGTAATTTTCCTTGTTATTCCGGATCTAAAAAATTCCTTTAAATTCACCTGTATCTTATTTATTTTTTCACTTTCCATTATAATCTAAACAAAATATTTAATTAAGTAAATTACATTATACTCAAAATTAAAATACAAAAAACAAATTAAATTTATAATAAAATTTTGATTCTTTTTCATATTGATTGGAAAAGCAGGTAGTTCTTATAAAATTCAGGGATTAAGATTTTTCAATAATTATTTATGGTGATATTCTTATTTTCTAACTCCCAAAATATTTGGAAGTTTTTTAATTGCATTGATTTTTCATAACCTTTCCGAAAGTTTCCCAACCTTCTGAAAGTATTGCTTAGAGAACAAGAATGTTTGTTTCCTACTTTAAAATAATTATTAAATGATAATTTCAATTATTTCTTAAAAATCACCAAATTCTGCATTTTCTTTTAGAATTTCTGAATCTGGAATTGGTACCGGTTTTAAAGTAAGATGTTGAAACATTTCAAAATCTTTCATTTCTAAAAAAATATTTAAGTTCTTTTTTTGTATTTGCATATTTTGCTCATCGTTTTCATTTCTCTTATGACTAAAAGCTTTTTTCCATTTGTCTATGTTAAAACAAAACGTAATTATATAGTCATACTCATTGTTGTAATTAAAATTAAACCACCCACCACTTATGTAACCGTCTTTATTAACTCACCTTACGCAATTTCTTCTTTGAGAAATGAATAAGTGAAGTGTTGATACAATTTTTTAATCCACTTTTCTTATTCCCCTCTTGAGAGGGGCAGGGGTGTG
>DAIOVK010000033.1:0-13571 GCA_036759045.1 Kapaibacterium sp. (SeqCode)
ATAGATATAGTATTGAAATATTTTGTAGCGATGTCATTGGCAACCCCCTTATAAAAGAAGACTTTTATTTTAAATGGAAATGACACGTTTTCTGTATGATTTGCGCAATTGTTATTTGCGATGCAAATCTCCTAACTACTTTATTATAGTTATGGGAGCTAGATTTTTAAAATTAGTTCTTATTAACTTTTTCTAAAATTTTTATAGGTTCTCTTATTTCTCTTGATTTAGAAATAGTGATGAGCCGCATCAGCGACAAATCAGTTATTTCATTTCCTTTGGTAATTAAAGGAACGCCTTTATCATCAATTATATCTTCAGCCAACATCATACCCAGTCGTAATTTACGGAAAGGAACTGAAATAATAGAGAAACCTTCGCCAAGGTTTTTTAACTCAGTTTCTAAAACATTTATGACAGATAAATCATATTCATTACCATAAGAATAAAGGATGTTAATGGCTTCTTTTTGAGATTTACCGCTTTGAACGAGGAAGTCATATTCAATCAGCACTTTAAGAATAGAAGAAAAAATAAAGTTTTCTTCATTGCTATCATTTTTCTTAAAAATATTTCTAATTATTAAAGCAGCTTTTTCAAGTCGGGGAATATTTTTAATTAAATTATGTCCTGTAATAGCGATTGATTGAAAAATATCAGTTTCTTCTTTGCTAAGGGCAATTCCTTTAAATTTTTTTTCAATAATTTCGTTAGGAATTGCAATTGAGCCAATTTGAGAAAGCATAGAAGCAATTTCTAAATCCCATGTATTTTGAATACCGAGCCGATTTGCAACATTTCTGGCAAATAAACGAATTCGGTTTGCCTGACTAAAAAGCGTTGGATTTGAAATAGCCAACATATCAATTAGTAGTTTCATACTACCTTTTAGAGTTTTTTCCAACAGCTCTTTTTCGGAAGTAATTAAGCGATGCTGTTCGATTGCTGTATTAATCGTAGCTTCTAATTGTTCGTGGGGGCAGGGCTTCGAAAGGAATCTGAAGATTTTTCCATTGTTTACTGCTTCGATTGCGGTTTGCAAATCTGCATATCCAGTTATTAGGATTCTTACTGTATCGGGGGCAATTTCAGAAACTATTGAAAGCAGTTGGACTCCATTCATCTCTGGCATCTTATAGTCAGTAACTACCGCTGCAAACGGTTCACTTGATTTTATTGTCTCAATTGCTTCTTCTGCACTAATTGTAGTAACAATAATAAATTGGTTCCTAAGCAACCTTCTATAGCTTGAAAGGACATTTTCTTCATCATCAACGAAAAGTACTCTTTTATTCATTTTTAACTAATTATTTTGAACAATTTTGACCCACTTATCTATATCAGATACTATTTTTAAATCTTCTAAATATTTTAAATCAAATTCAGGGAAGAAAGAAAGAGAATTTGCTATATGAACGAAAGTAAGAATGGTAAATTCTTCCTTTTCAGTTTTTGATGGTTTATGATGATACGCAACAGCTTCAACAATTTCTTCAGGTAATCCCCAAATGCCGAGCAAATAAGCACCAACTTCTGCATGTGAAGTGTGAAATAACAGGTATTCTGCTTCCTGATATGAAATTTTCTCTACACTAATCAGTTCTATTATATCATTGTAATAATGAGGTATCTGCAATAATACTAATTTCCCGATATCGTGAAGAATCGAAGCAATATAAGCACCTTCTGAAATTGTAATATTCTTTGAGTAATATTTAGAAATTTTCTTTGAAATATCGGCTACTTTGATGCTATGCAACCATATATTATTAATAAAGTTTTGATTTTCTTCAGGCATTTTGAACGAAGAAAAGATTTTGATGTAAAGGATTAAGGATTTAATGATGTTTGCACCAAGAAAAGTAACAGCTTCAGTTGGATTTGAAATTTTTCTAGATAATCCAAAAAACGCTGAATTAACTATCTGAAGCACCTTTGCCGTTAAAGAAATATCCTGACTTATCAACTCACCAATTTTATGTAAAGAAAAATCTGATGAAGTCATCTCTTTTTCTATTTGTAAATATATGTTTGGCAATGATGGTATAAAATCAATAGCATTAAGTACTTTCAGAATATTTTTATCTTGAAAGAAAGTTCTCATTGAGAAAGTACTTTCAATTTTTTTAATTAAAAATTCTGTTTCACAGGGTTTTGAAATGAATTGATGAGTTGAATGAATAGCTTGAAGAGCAATCTGTTCATCAGTATGCCCGGATAAAACTATTCGGATAATATCGGGGTATAATTCTTTTACTTTCTGTAGTAATTCAGCGCCATTCATAAGTGGCATTTTTATATCAACAACAATTACATCAATTAGGTTGTTTTCTAAAATATTTAAAGCATCGAAGCCGGAGTTGGATAAATATATTTCCCATTCATTCTTTTTATGATGAAGCATGCGTTGCATGCTGCTAAGCACATTTTCATCATCATCGACGAATAATACTCTAAGTTCCATAAAATTAATTATTTAAAGGTAAAAGAATTTCAAAAGTGGTTCCTTCTCCAACTTCTGATGTAACAAATATTTTTCCATTATGTTTATTGACGATTATATCGTGAGAAATTGTGAGTCCTTGACCTGTTCCTTTGCCAACTTCCTTTGTAGTGAAAAAAGGGTCAAATATTTTATTTAAATATTCCTCTGCAATTCCTGTTCCGTTATCAGCAATTCTGATTAAACAATTATTCTTTTGGACATTAGTAGAGATTTTTATTTCACCAATAAAGTTTGGTATGCTTTTCTGTTTTTCTTCAAATGCATGGCTGGAATTAATAATAAGATTTAAAAGTACCTGATTAATTTCGTCAATCGAACAATAGACCTGCGGTAAATCCGGATTCAAATCCAATTTCATTTCTGAGCAGTATTTCCATACATTTTTAGATAGAGTTACAGTTAGCTCAATTCCATTATTAATATCATAGAACTGCTTTTCTTTTTGACTCGGATGCGAGAAATTTTTTATTGCTGAAATTATTTTATTTACTCGTTGGATACCATCTTGCATTTGTTCTATAGATTTAGGAATTTCTTCGATTAAATAATTTAAGTCTAATTCAGCTTTTTTATTATTGATTACATCAAATAATTCAAGTTCTGCTTTGCTCTTTGTAGAATTAACAATCTCAGAAGTAAAAAGAAAAAACTCTCTGATTGTGTCAATTGTAGCTTTTAAAAATGAAGCATTATTTCCTATATATTGCATCGGAGTATTTATTTCGTGAGCGATTCCGGCAGCCAGTAAGCCAATTGACTCCATTTTTTGAGAAAGAGCTAATTGATTTTCAATTTGGATTTTTTCAGTAATATCCCTAAAAATAAAAACTAATCCACTTATTTTAAAGTTAATATCTTTAATTTTTGAAAATTTTGCTAAAATAATTCTTTTGCTTCCATCGCTTCTTTCTACTATAATATTTTTTTCCTGAAGTTCATAAAAATCATTGTTGTGAAGAATTTGAACAATATCGCCAATTATTGAATATTTAATTTTTAGATTTAATACCTCAGTAATATATTGTCCAACTAAAGTAACATTGTTTTCAGAAAAAATACTGTCAGCTGCATTATTCGACATAATTATTTTTCCGTCAATATGAATAGTAATAACACCATCAATAATTGAACCTATAGTAACAGCAAGCTCTTCTTTTTCCATTGCAAGAGCTTCTTCGGCTTTCTTGACTTTGATTCTTTGGTTTATGTTAGATAAACCGAAACCGAGATAGTTTGCTACATCTTTAAGCAATGAAATTTCTGTCTCAGAAAAAGAGTTATAATTATTAGAAAAAATATTTAAAAGACCGTAGAATCTGCTATTAATTAGAATTGGCAAAGAAATCATTGATTTAAAATCTGATTTTACAAATTCTTCGGGATAATTTGCAGAATCACTTAAATAATTATTATATTCTACAGAAACATTCTTTATTGATTTTTCTATTGTGAATTGGTCCCAATTCGTAAAATTCCAATGATTCTTGGTAGCAATAAAAAACTCTTCCGGCTCTCCTGCAAAGACCAATGGTTTAAGCATATCAGGATTAATTTCATCGTTGGTATTTACATTTAGAAGACCAATCCAGGCAAGTTTGTAAGAAGCTGTATTTACAATTATATTACAAAACTCGTTTAAAAGTTCCATTTCATCATTTATCATAATAAGAGCAATATTACACTCATTAGTGATATTTAATGCTCTGTTAGAAGAAATTAGTTTTGCTTCTGTATTTTTCCTTGTAGTTATATCCCGTGCTATGCTTAAAACAGCTTCGACCTGATTATATTCAATGATTTTGGATTTAATTTCAAAAGGGATATTTTTGCCGGATTTTGTTATGTATTCAGTTTCGAAAGTAATTTGTCTATATTTTATCAGTTCTTCGATTCTTTTAGAAATCTCATCTTGAAATGCATCACTTTCAATATCCCGAAAAGACATATTTAGTAGCTCTTTTCTGGTAAATTCAAGAATATCAATTGCTACCTGATTAACATCAATAAAATTCCCCCAAAGCTCGTGGATGAAAATAGAATCACTTGCATTTTCAAAAAGCAATTTATATCTGTTTTCAGCAATTTTTAATATATTACTTGTGATTTTTCTATGTAAGCCATTTGCGATTAACTCACTTAACAGTTTTAATAATAAAATATCTTCATCTTTCCAGAATTTTCTCTTAATCACAGAATCAAACCCGATATAGCCAAGAAGAATATTTTGAAAAATAACAGGAACAACCAATACTGATTGTATTTTCTGTGCAATTAATATTTCTCTTTCAGAGATTGCTTCATCAGGCAAATCTTCAACTTTATCAACACGTATTATTTCAAAGTTTTCCAATTTTTCCATCCACCAGGGAAATAGTGATGAGGGTAGGTCCTGTAAATCTTCTATATGTGGGGTGATTCCATCTGCACACCATTCATTTGAATTGGACATCTTAGTGATGTCTTTGGATAGCATAAAGACATAGCTACGGTCAATTTCAACGAATTTTCCGATTTTTTCCAAAGCATAATCAATGGCTTGGTCTAACTGCTGATAACTAATTTTTCCAAATTGAGATGAAATATCTGCAATAAGTCGCTCAAATTCTAAACGGTATTCTATTTTCGATTCAGTACTTTTTTGCCTTGTTACATCTTTGGCAAATCCTTCTAATGCTATTACTTTGTTTTCTTCGTCCTTTAATGCTATTATTGTGTTTTCTAACCAAATTGTTATGCTATCTTTTCTCTGTGATTTTGTAATTTGGGTCTTCTGTATTAAGAAATCATTAATATTTAATTTCTTCAAAATTTCGAAATCAATGCTAAAAATAAAATTTAATCCAATATTTGGCTCTTTATATATTTCCTCGGGAGTGTAACCGATTATTTCTGTTGATGAATTACTTATATATGAAAAGTGAGTATCCGGATATAGTTCAATTCTATAAAACAATACATCTTTTACCTTACTTATTAGCTCATTAAAATATTTATTAAAATTATTTTTTTCCATAATACCCCAATATATTTCATTATTCTAAAATAATAAAATACTAGTAATAATAAAACTAATTTTAAAAAATAAAATAAAAATAATTATTAATAATCAATTAATAAAAATGTAATCTATAATGACAGCATTATTAATTAATGAGGAATTCTTAGATTTCTCGCTGAAAGTTAAAAATGAAATCTTTAATTTTGTATCAACACGTAAAAAATAGGATACTTTTTATAGTAAGAAAAGGAAAAATTAGCAAAGTTTAGCATATCTTTTCGAAAGTTAAAACCAGATAACCTTCATCTTGAAGATGTTTTATACCAAACCGACAACAATAATGTCAATATAATTTGTCATTGGCAACTCCACGATGAAGCAAGTACTTCATTTAAATGGTGATGACAAAAATTTTAACTATCATTCTGAGGCGAATATATTCGACTTTGTATATTCGCCTCGGAATAACAGGCAAAATTGAATTTTTACAGCTCAACTTTATAGAAAAAAGGCGTTTTCTTTTTACAAATTGAAAAAAATTACATATTTTGGGATAAAAGTGAAATAGTAAAATGAATTTTAAGAACAATTAACCAAATGAAACTTTACCAACCAGCAAGACCTTCGGAGTATTCAGGTGAAGGTGATAAATATTTAATGCCTTTAATTGAAGGATTAGATAAAATACTTCCAGATATTGAATCGACTTATAGCACTGACTTATTTAAAATAAGAAGAAAAAGAAGAAAAGCTTTTGCGTGCATAATCATTGAATTTGCCGAAGATTTGTATAATGATATTGGTCTTTGGAAAAGCATTGAATTCCACAACAAAAAATTATTTAATACTCCCATTCCAATTTTTATAAAAGATGAAAGTGAAATAAAGGAATTATTTGATAAAAATAGAATTAAATTTTTAATCTATACTCTTTCTAAATATTTTTTTTAAACTTCCTTTTTCTCTCCGTTTAATGAAGATTTTGATTTTCTTGCTGAAAGTATTTCAAAATATCTTAAAGAAAATTTTATTAATGTTCCAAAAGAATCCGGACTAAAGTTATATTTATCAAAACGAATTGAAGAATACTACCAGCTCAAAAACAGATTATTATGGGTTGCAACAAATTCATACTTATTTAAATTAAGTTTTTCTCAAAAATGCCATGATGAAAAAGAAAATTCTAATAATATTATGTTTGTTGATAGTTTTATTTGCGAGGAGCACTCAATCTGGTCGGGTTTGACAGCGCCAGAAATTTTATCAAAAGCAATTCTTTTACCTATTAAAATACAAAATGATATTATTCAATGGTCAGAGAGATTATTTTCAATCTATAAAATATTATCATATAAAAAACCTATTTTTGAAGTATTGAATATTTTCAATAAAAACAAATATCAGGTAAAGTTCGAGCTTCCTTATTGTCCTTTTGAAAAAGATATGTTGATATTTGGAACAATTTTACCTTTCAATAACTATTGGTATTGGAGCGGTGCGCAAAAGAACTTGGGATATTATGATAAAATCGGAAATGAACGAATTCAAAAGCTAAAAGAGGATTTTATTAAAAGGTGTCCTAGCTGGACATATCGTACTTTTAATGAACTTTTGAATAAAGCAATTAAGAGTTTAGAAAAAACACATTCTCATTTTTATAGAGTATATGGAAGCGATTTTGTGCTACTAGATAATGCTGATGATATTAAGGAAGTTTTCATAAAAATGAATAAATTACGTTATGAAGAATTGCCTGCTGAAGAACAAGAAGAATATAAAGACAAAATTAATTTGGATGGTTCAAATCAATTTAATGGAATTCCTGATTCTGTAAAAGATACATATAAAGGCACCGGCGTATTTTTCAATAAAGAAGAAGGTATAGAAATTATGCTTGATTTTTATAATATTCTTAATGGTTTAAAAAAGCAGGGTGAAAATCTTACAGAAGAAGAATCCCAAAGCATTAGAAACTTTATTCGTTCAGATATAATAAGCCCGGCTTTTGTCAAATATTTTACAAAAGATTATGGCGTAACATCTATTCAACGTTCTTTTTTCTTGAATCCGGAAGATGATAATCTTGATTTTTTATTGCATAAATTCAAGGGTCGCTTCTTTAAAAAAAGATATCCAAATATAAGATTGATTGACTGATAATTTAAAGAATTGAAATAATAAGCCATACGAGCAAAAAGTTGTTCGTATGGCTTTCTTTTGTAAAATTTCTTAGCATTGCAAAAGTTCTTGAACCAGAAGTCCTACATCTCGAAGATGTAGGACTTCTTTGTTTTTAACTAAACTTTCTAATCTTTGTAAACCTTTTAAACTTCAAAATATAATTACTTTCATTTTTTAAAATAAAGATTTTATTTTCTTTTTTGCAAATTGAAATAAATTGTATATTTTGGAATAAAAGGAGAGGTATTTTCAAAATAAATATTTTGGAGTGATTTGTGAATTCTGAGAAATTGGGAAATAGTAAAGATTATTTTCTGGATAAACTTAAAGTATTAGGTTTTATGAAGGAAGATTATTCTTTATGTTTTACTAAGAAAAGCACCGAGAACTCCGACCCACTTTTAAAGTTCCATATTGAAAGAGCAAAAGAAGATTTTAAAGCCGATGCTGTTTATTTAACAAAGCAATTTAATGGAAGTTTAAAACCACAAGTTTATATTTATGACTTTACAGATAGAGAATTATACCAACAAGATGATTCCAAAGAACTCGCAGATATACAAAAAAAGATATGGAGTAGCGGCGAGGCGCCTTTGGCTTGTGTTTTCTATAAAACTGAAATTAAAATAATCAACTGCTCTAAGAAAATAAATGAAGACTATACACCAGAATTTTTAATAAAAGATTTAAAATTTGCTGCTAAAGTTCATAAACTCTATAATGAACAATTTGCAGTAAAAATTAAAACCGGTGTTTTTTGGGAAGAAGAGGATGTAAAAAATCAATTTTCATTCGCAGACACATCATATAATTTGCTATTGGAAAATATAAAAACAATTATTAGGTTTTTAAATAATACTTATGTTACAACAAAAAATCAAAAAAACACTGAATTTAAAAAATTATTAAATAAAATAATTGTTCATTCAATATTAGTAAAGTATTTAGAAGAACGCATTGATAAAGACGGTAACAAACTATTATCTTCAAAATATTTTAATAAATATAATGACTCAGAGACTTTTAATAACTCAGAGACTTTTATTGATGTTTTAAGAAACAACAACTTCTTTGAATTGCTTTCTGATTTAAACGATGAAAATACTGGTTTAAATGGAAATGTTTTTCAATGGACAGAAGAAGAAATAGAATTAGTTAAAGATGTGGATTTTTCTTTAATTATTGAATGGTTAAAAACTGACGAGCCAGACCTTAAAACAAAACAAAAATCTTTATGGCGATATTTTGAATTTAGTTATATACCAATTGAATTGATTAGCCGATTATATGAAGAATTTTTGTCTGATGAGCCAAAGAAAGAAGAAAAAAAGAAAGGGGAACAAGGAAATGGACAATATTTTACTCCTTCTCATTTAGCAAGTTTATTAGTCGATGAGTGTTTGCCTTTAAGCAAATATAAGGAAATAGACGTAGAGAATTATAAAATTCTTGACCCAGCTTGCGGTTCTGGTATTTTCTTGGTTTTAGCGTTTAAAAGGTTGGTTCAAATCTGGCGGCTTCAAAATGGGAAAAAACCAGATATTAATGTTTTAAAAAAACTTTTAAAAAATTTATATGGTGTTGATATAGATGGTCAAGCAATATCTCTTGCTGCTTTTAGTTTATGTCTTGCGTTGTGTAATGAACTGGAACCAATTAAAATTTTAAATGAATTAACTTTTGATGATTTAAGAAAAGAAAACATTATTAAATCTGACTTTTTAAAGTGTGATAAAATTAAAGATAAAAAGTTTGATTTAATTATTGGAAATCCACCTTTTTCAAGAGGAAAATCAAAATACACTTGTGAAATAGCTGGACAAACAATAAACATACCTCAAGGTCAAATAGCTTTAAAATTTCTTGCAGATTCTTTAGAATATTTAGAAGATAAAAAAGGATTGCTTTGTTTGATAATTAAATCATCATCTTTATTGTATAATTCTACTTCAATAGAATTTAAAAAACTTTTATTTTTAAATTACAATATTATTCAATTATTAGATTTTACTGCATTAGCAAGAAATAAAGTACTTTGGGATAACGGAAGAGATGTAGATACTACAGCGATATTCCTACGAAATGAAAAACCAGAATATAGTAAAAATATTCTTCATTTAACTTTTAGAAGAACAAAAGCAACAAGAGAGAGAATAGCTTTTGAAATTGATGATTATGATTTACATTTTGTCAATAGACAAACAGCAATAAATAACCAATACATTTGGAAAAACAACTTGCTCGGCGGTGGGAGAATAAAAGCTGTTATTGAGAAAGCAAAAGACATTTTAACATTTGAAAAATTTTTAGCTCAAAATGAATGTCTTGCTAATGAAGGATACAAAATAGGAAAAAATGGAAAAAAGAAAAAAGATTTTATGTATAAATTGAAATCTATACGAACTAAAGCTATAAGTGAAAACAAAATTGATTATAATGATGATAATTTTTTTTATATAAAAGATAAAACTGTATTTGTAAAAATTCCTAATGAAGAATTTTTTACAGCTCCAAATATTATTATTAAGGAAAATATCTGTAATCATAGACTACCTGTATTTTATAATAACGAAACTTTTACATTCGAAGCACAAATAATTGGAATTATTTCAAAAAATAAAGATAAAACTATTCTAAAAACAATTTTAGATATTTTTAATAATAATTCAGTTTTTTTTAGATTTTTTATCTTTTGTACAAGTAGCCAGTTACTTGTTAATAAAAATACTGCAATTCTAAAAAATGATATAATGAAGTTACCTTTTGTTTTTGAGGGAAAAAGTGAAGAATTCTTTTCTGAAATAGATAAAAATATAATCTCTGATGTTAATACATATATGCAGGACTTTTTAAGACATGGTGAAGATTCAAAAGCAGTCGAACCAATTAAAAAAGATTTTGACGATGTTCTTAAAAATTATGGGAATGAGTTTTCAAGAGCATTGAATGTAATGTATGAAAAGAATGGAAAAAAATTCCGGTTAGCAAACTATATTAAATTAGATAACTCTTTTATTGCGACTATTTTTAGATATGATACAAAACAAGAAGAACCGACTTCAGATCTAGAAGAAATAGATTTCGATTTAGATGATTTAATAAGAAAAAAGCTTTCAAAAAATCTTTTTGCCACCAGAATAATTAAATTGTATCCACAAAAAGATACAGTAGTGTTTGTTAAACCAAACCAATACAGATATTGGATTTCATTAACAGCTTATAGAGATGCAGATAAATGTTTTTCGGACTTTGCAAATGCAGGATTGTAAGTTATGATTATTGACGAATATTCTAACAATAAAGACAATTCAGATAAGCCAATAGTAACTGACCCAAGTTATGAACATTTATCTAAAATTAATGAATTAATGAAAGATACTGTTAATAACTTTCTTTTATACTTACATTCAGATTTTATTAAAAAAGAGAATTTAAGTGAACCAGATTTAACTCAAACTTATATAACTCAAGCTACTATTTTAATAAGGAAAAAAGAATATCCATTTAATATTGATAAAGAATACCATGATATTTACTTTTTAAGCAAAGGCAATTCAGATTTTTATTTTTATCCTAATGAACAAGGTGTTTCAACATCCTCAATATTTTCTGTTGAATCAAAACGCTTGCCTGCACCTGAAAAACACAGAGAAAAAGAATATGTTATTGGTGAGAACATGAATGGTGGCATAGAAAGATATAAAATCGAAAAGCATGGGAAAGGGCTTGATGTTTGCGGAATGCTCGGCTTTATTGAAAAAGAAGAATCAAACTACTGGTTAACCCAAATCAATGAATGGATTGAAGAGTTATCTAATTCAGATTCATTTTGGAATAAAGATGAAATTTTAAATGAAAATGAAAAAAATGATAATTATTCTTATTTTAATTCAATTTCACATAGACAAACAGAAAGAGACCTGACCCTATACCACTTGTGGGTTAATATAAAGAATTAAAGATGTGCCACTGCTTTTTACAGTGGCACATTAAATCTACTACCTCCTATACTTCTTCAAATACTGCTCTGAAACGTTCAGCTCCCTTGCAAGCTGCTTGCGCGACTTGTCAGGAAACTGCCTGATATATTTTTTGATTAAACTATCGAAACGAGTTATTTTTGGAATATAAAAAGTCAAGCCGCCATAATGACGCAGTATGTTCCGCAAAACATCAAGCCCAATCATCTCTTCGAGTATTTGCATATCCGGAGTCAAGTCGTCAAGCGTCATCATTTCATACGCATCTTTCATACTTCCTCCAGCAAGTCGTCAAGAAAATAATCATCAAACAAAATATCAACATTTGCAGTTATATCAAGTGGATTTAAGCAGTTGTTGATATAATCGCAGTTCAAAAACTTCAAATCATTTAAGATTTCCGAAGGTAAAATTTCTAATTCATCAATTTTCTTGAAAAATCGCTCAAAAAAACTAACGAATTTCCCAATTCCATCAAATTCTTCAACTTTCTTCATAAATACTCCAAATTTTATTTTGAAATTTAGTAAAAATATTGTAAATTAAATTTTACTAATACGTAAAACAAAAATACGAATATTTTACGTATAAGTCAAGTATTATTTTACTAAATAGTAAAAAATATGCAAATTTCTGATAGAATAAAATATTTTGCAAAAAATTGCTACGGAAATCTAAAATCATTTTGTGAAGAACTGGGGATTAGCCAATCTCACTTAAGTCATTTCCTGCAAGGGAGAATGCCTTCATTTGAAATGCTTCAGAAATTCAGGGAAGCCGGTATGAGTATCGACTGGCTTATTGACGGGGCTGGCGATATGTTTGCAAATAATGATAAAGGAATTTTACTAAAGAGTGAATTTGATGATAATGATTCTACTTCACAAAAAAAATCTTCATATAATATTAACGACATAAAAGAAGAAATTCTGGATATAAAATCGAAAATATTTGAGCAAGACGATAAATTTCAATTACTTGAAGAGTTAAAAGAGCTTATTGAAGAAAAATTTTCGCCTCGGCTTGTTGCTGCTGGTAGAAAGAAAAAAGCTAATATATAAAACTACAATGAAAAAAGAAGAATTCATTAAAGTTTTGAGTGAAATTTCAGATTTTGAACTTTACTCATTAGCAAAAAGCAAGTTAATTACGAGTTTGCAGACTAATAACTTTAACGATTGGCGACTAAAGTGCATTTTTGATGAATGTTCAAACAGAAATCTAAAAATATATAACGATGCACTTTGCGATGCGATTTATTCAATACATTCCCAGAATTTTCAAAACAAATTTACAAGAAATATAAACAGAATAGACCATTTAAGCATTTCTGAGCTAAAAATCACTTTAGATGAGCTTTTGGAAAGGAATAACAAAATGACCACAAAAATTGGCTTTGAAGAATTGATGAATTCAATAACCGGAGTTTTAAAAAATCAGGATATTTCTATTTTCCGTGTTGCAGGCAATAGTATGGAAGATGCCGGAATATTTGATAATGCAATAATAATTGTAAAAGAACATTCAATTCCAAAAGACGGCGAAATTGTTTTAGTCAAACACAATGGACGAATGCTTGTAAAAACATTGAAAATTCTGGAAGAAAATCTTCTTTTAAAATCGAAAAACAGCAAATATCCCGATATTGTTTTAGACCAGTATTCTGATTGCGAATTCCTTGGAGTTGTAAAATTAGTTGTGAATGCAACGTAGCTTATTGAGTTATTGGGTTATTGATTCACTTACGTGTTCACCTTTTTGATGAACCATGTATAGTTTATAGCTCATTTCACTCATAATACTTATTATTACTTTTATACTAAATTCTTAATAAGTTGCGTAAAATATTCTTTTTTGTGTTCTTAGTGAAATACTTTGTGCCCTTTGTGTTAAAAGAAATAACCAC
>DAIOVK010000034.1:0-13545 GCA_036759045.1 Kapaibacterium sp. (SeqCode)
TCTCACTTCGTTTCGAAATGACAAGACTGCGAAATAACAAACTACGAGGCATCAGGAGTTCTGAATTATGTGCCTTTGAAATTTATTCCGTAGGAATTATATATTTGTAACATCAATAACCCTTGACTGTGCTTATCCCGTAGGGATTATATATTAAAAACACTTATATATTTAATTCCTACGGAATAAAAAAGACTCTAAAAAACATTGTTACAAATATTTTATCCCTATCGGGATAAGTAGAATAGCAGCAGGTTCTAAAGATGTAGCTCATGAATTGCTGGTAGGAGATAAATCGTTATATCATCTACTTCTAAATAATTTACATTTTTTTGGTGCGCAATATGACAAAACTGTTAAATTTAATAAAAGAAAAAATCTAAAGTCCTTAATATGAAACACAAAATAAATAATGTTGACCTGTTTGTTAATGAAATATTTTATTCAATACAAGGTGAAGGAAGTCATATCGGTATGCCTTGCATCTTTGTCCGTATGCAAGGATGTAATTTACGATGCAAATGGTGCGATACTTCTTATGCTCAGGAAATAATGGAATTATATCCTATTTCTATATACAAAGAAAAAAAGAGTTTTCCAAATTTAATAAAACTCAAAGAATTAATCAAAATTATCAAATCATATAATTGCAAACTGATTTGCATTACTGGCGGAGAACCGCTTGTTCAAAATGAAACTACTTTCCTTATCAAAGAATTATGTAATTTGGAATATACAGTTTTAGTAGAAACAAATGGCTCTATCCCTATCCTCTGCATAGACCATAGGGCAAGTTTAATTATGGATTTGAAATGCCCAAGTTCGGGTATGACAGAACATATTATATACTCGAATATTGATTTTCTTACTTTAAATGATGAAATTAAATTTGTTATTGAAAATCAGGAAGATTACCTTTGGGCAAAAAATTTGATTAAAGAATATTCCTTAGAAAGAAGAGTTAAAGAAATACTTATTTCGCCGGTTTTTTCTAAAATTGATTTAGAAAAACTTGCTGAATGGATTCTAACAGATAATTTACCTGTTCGTTTACAGGTGCAGCTTCACAAAATAATTTGGGGACCAAAGAAAAAGGGAGTCTAAACAGAATGAAAAAACAAAACAATACTCCAATAATATCTATTATCGGTGCAGGACCATCTGGTATTGCTGCTGCATTGCAATTAAACCTATTTGGTTTGAAACCACTTATTTTTGAAAGGAATAAAATTGGTGGACTTCTTCATAATGCTTTTCAAGTGAATAACTATCCCGGTTTCAAAAATAGCATTAACGGCAGCCGGCTTGCAAATAATTTTAAAAAACAGCTGCTTATTAAAAATAAAGTAATTTTTGAAGATGTAAATCAGGTTCAATTTAATAACAATAAATTCAACTTTACTACTGAAAATAATTCTTATAACACAGATTTTCTTATTGTAGCAAGTGGCACTATTGCAAAAACAAACCAAATTACTGAAGTAGATGAAAAACTGATTTTTAGTGAAATTACTTCTTTACTTCATAAAAAGAACAGAAAAATTGCAATTATCGGTGCCGGCGATGCAGCTTTCGATTATGCTCTTTCACTTGCACGTAATAATGAAGTGAGTATTTATAACAGAGGCACCGAAATTAAGTGTAATGATTGGCTTTTTAAAAGGTTTAAGAAATCAAAAAGAATTGTATATTTTGAAAATTATCATTTATATAAAATTGAAAAATTAACCAATTCATTGCTTTTAGATTTTGAAATAGAAAATGATATTATAGAATTTTCATATAATTATCTTATTTTTGCAATTGGAAGACAAAGCAATTTATTTTTTTTACAAAATTTTGAGCAAGATGAAATCGAAAATCTTATTCAAAGAAATAGATTGCAAATTATTGGCGATGCCGCAAATGGTAATATGCGCCAAACTGGCATAGCAATTGGTGATGGCATTAAAGCTGCTATGAAAATATTCAATCAAATAAAATATGATAATAAAAGCGAAAACAGGCAAATCTGATTTAGCAACGGTTTATATTGCGGAATTTGAAGAAAATAAATATATTGAATTCGTAGAATCCTTAGAACCACCATATCCGAAGAATAAAAAATGGGTTATTATTATTTCAACTCTCTTCGGTTGCCCGGTTAAATGCAGATTTTGCGATTCAGGTGGTTTTTACGAAGGCAAACTTAACACAGAACAGATGCTGGAGCAAATTGATTATTTAATTACTACTTCTTTTCCAAATAAAAGAGTAAATGTAGAAAAATTTAAACTTCAATTTGCAAGAATGGGCGAACCAGCGTTAAATTCAAATGTGCTTGATGTACTTAGGCAATTGCCAGAACTTTACGATGCAAAAGGACTTATACCTTCCATTTCAACTATTGCACCTTGTGGAACTGAGAAATTCTTTTCCGAGCTAAAAGAAATCAAAGATTCCTTATATAAAGAGCGTTTCCAGTTGCAATTTTCCATTCATTCAACTGACGAAGAACAAAGGAATTGGCTTATTCCCGTAAAAAAGTGGAATTTAAATGAAATTGCTGAGTATGGAAATTCTTTTTATAAAAAAGGAGATAGAAAGATTACTTTAAACTTTGCTATTGCAGAGGATTCAATTATTGATGTAAATACTATTTCAAATATTTTTAATACCGAAAATTTCTTTATCAAAATTACTCCAATAAATCCTACATATAAGGCAAAAGAAAACAATATAAATTCTTTAATCAATTTACAGGAAAAGAATTATAATATTATAAATCAATTTAAAGCAGCCGGTTTCGATGTTTTGCTTAGCTTTGGCGAAATCGAAGAAAATAATATAGGAAGCAACTGCGGGCAGCATATATTAAACTTCCTAAAGCAGAAAAAAGAATTAGAAAAAAGCTATACTTATAAACTGGTTGGTTTGGAATAGACCTTGACTGATGAAATTTTTATACTTATGTCGAGCTTTCTGAACCCCCTGATTAAAGAAGACCTTTATTTAATTGGAGATGACATAACTTAAAGCATCATTCTGTCGGATGTCAGAATCCACTTATTACTGCTCAACGCTATTCAAATTTAGCTATTTCAATGAAGCATTTGGGCTTGCCCAAATGTAACTAACGTGAGCAAGCTCACTTGCTTTCCCAAGATGGATTCTGGCATACACCAGAATAACAAGTAAAGATGTCATTGGTAACGAAGTAAAGAATCCAGAAAATTGTTTTTGGAACCACTATTCTCTGGATTCTTCGCTACGCTCAGAATGACAGTATTAAGTGATGTCATCTCCATTTAAATAAAGCACTTGCTTTATCTGGTGGTTCTGTATGACAGACAAAATTGAATTAATTAAAACTACACCTTAACAATTAATCATTATCCTTGTAAATCATTTTTTGAAACTTTAGCTACAAACATTTCAGCAAGAGCAGTAAGAAGTGCCAGTGCAACAAATAATTGCCAAAGCTCTGTTCCGGTTCTGACTCTTTTTATATTCTGCTGTATTTCATTTGATTCATCAATCATTTCTAATCGTGGTTCATTTACGCTTTCTTCAATAAACTCTTTTATATTATCATCTGTTTGACTAATCAAAACTGATTCAGAAGGGTTTGTGTTAATTGAAAAGACTGCGACTGGCTTGCTGTTTGGTGTTAGAATACAGAAATTACCAATTTGGTTTGTATTAGCCAGCGCAAGGACAGAGCCGGTTGGAAGAGTAGCTGCCTGAGTGAAAAATTCTACTTTCTGTGGGTCTAAAATTTTGAATGAAGAATTATTTGCATATTTGTTTGGTAAAATATAAGTTATGGGTGAACCAACTAAATAATTGTAACCGAAAGATTCAATTGAAGAAAGATAATAAGTACTTCTGTGAAGAAGTGCCGGGAAAAGACCGGTTACTGGAAAACTGCTGTAAGCAAAAGTTGGTGAAACAGCGAAGTATAGAATTTTTCCGTCACCAATTTTATTTTCAGTTAAAAAACTACCCCCGGGTATGTCAATTATTTGCTGTTCGCCCTGAAAGAGCAGAGATTTATAAATATTTGGACTTTCAATAGCTTGTTTTTCGAGTTCTTTTTCTTTGAACATACCTTCAAAGAGCTGATGATTTTTATCAACATTTAAAAAGCGTGCTGGCTCCTGCATCGAATAAGTTTTGCTTCCGATGAAACTAAAGCCAAGTTCAAGCATACCTTTTTGTTCAACTTGTTCATTAGTTTGCGGGTCAGCAAAGAGTAACAATCCGCCTCCAGTGCTAACATATTGCTTAAGCCGGGTAAAATCATTTTGCTGAAGCGGGCCACTGGCAATAATCAGCATATCGAATGAATTAAAATCAATACGGGAGGCGTCTGCCGGTTCATATTGGCTAATATTGGCACTTGCTTCAATTGTTTGCTTTGGCTCTAATGCAAAATTAATATATTTGGTTAATTCCTTGCTGCCGATTAGAGCAACTTTCGGTTTTTCAGGAACGATGAAACTGAAATAACGTTTGTTGTCGGTATCTAAAGCATCGCCTTCAATTTCCACGTAAGCATCAATTGCCCCGATTATTTGCGTAGGGGCTGAAATAGCAATTGCTTTTGTTTCATTAGGTAGCAAATCCACAGTTCGCTGTGCAACGCGTTCTTCGTTAAAGAACAAGCTAACAGCAAGTCCTTTAACATCAGAATCGGAATTATTTTTAATAAATGCTTCAATTTCAACTGGTTTACCTTGCTGGAATATACGGGAAATCACATTTATTGAATCGACAGAATAATTAGCAAGCTGCTTGTCCCTATTTGCTCCAATCGGAATAAAGTAAATAGTTGTGCTGGGAAGATTGATTTTTAAGGAATCAATTACATCTTTTTTAAAAGCATTATTTTGAGCATCAGTAATAATATAAATTTCTTTATTAATGTTTAAAGAATTTTCAAGAATAGAAGAAGCAAGGGAAATTCCATATTTAATATTAGCAGAATTTAAGGAAATTGAATAATTTGATAAATTTTCCTTTAAAAAGTTTAAATTTCTTGTTAAATTAATATTTTGATATAAATCATTTTGATTTATAGAATGATTAAAATTAGAAAGGTCAGCAACAGAGATAATAGTAGCTTCATCTCCATCTTGAAAGGAGTTTAAAATATTACGGCAAGCATTTTTTGCCTGATTAAAGCGGTTTCCCCAAGCATCGCTTACGTCCATACTAAAGGAATTATCAAGCAAAATAACAGCAGAAGTCTTTGCAAAACTGCCGAGAAGCGGCAATGTACCCTGAATTGTAGGGCGAGCGAAAGCTAAAACAATAAAAATTATTAATAACGTTCTTAATATCAAAAGAATTATTTGTTTTAGTTTTAATTTCTTGATTTTAGTTTTTTGTAATTCTTTTAAAAATCTAAGTGTAGAAAAATCAACTGTTTTTAGCTTTCTTAAGTTGAGTAGATGCAAAATTAATGGGATACTTGCAGCAATTAAACCGATTAAAACAAGTGGATTTAAAAAAGTCATTTATTTTTCTCTTTTTTTTAATTATATTTATAATTGTGAATAGACGATATAAATAAAAAAATAATATTTTTTATTTAATTAAAATTTATTACTTTGTTAAAGTTTTTGAAAATAAAATTAATAATAAAATGAAGGAAAGATATGTCTTCAAATATTAACAATATTGATAGTGAAATCCAAGATATGCTTGGTTCTTTTGTTTCCGAAGCATTCGATTCCTTAGATACTAATGAGCCGCTTGTTGAAAATTTGCGGAATGAGACCAATTCGGAATCAGTTAATGCAATATTCCGCGTTTTTCACACATTAAAAGGGCTTTCAGGTTTCTTTGATATGCAGGTTATAAATAAAGTTACTCACCAGGCAGAAACTTTGCTGGATATAATTAGAAAGAAAAGTCAAGTCCAAAGTGAATCTACGATTACTGTTATTTATCAGACTTTCGATTTCTTAAGAGATTTGCTTCAAAGAGTAAATACTGAATTTACCGACCAAAGCGGGCGTGAAGAAGCCGAAGATATGATGCTTATAATATTAGATGCTATCGAAAAAGTAAAAGAAGAGCAAAGCGGTAAAGCCCCAACTAAGGTAGCTGAAACACCCAAAAAAGAAAGCAAACCACTTGCTAAACCCAAAGAAGAAATCGCTGAACCAGATTTAACTGCAAATATTCCAGATTTAACTTCTGAGAATAATGAAGAAATAATAATTCTTGAGCAAAAGGCAGAAGAGGAAATGGAAATTCTTTTGACCAATCCGGAACTTGCAAGCGAGACCTCTGAAGAATACGCTATGGAATCGCTTATTTCTGATGATATGTTAGACCAATTCCTAAATGGTGCCCAAGAACTTTTAGACACTTCTGAAAAAAATCTTCTTATACTAGAGAAAGAGCCGGAACGAGATAACCTTGTTAGAGAAACGTTCGGTGCCGTCCACAGCTTAAAAGGAAATGCAGGATTTATGGGTTTTAGCGAAATTGAAGAAATCAGTATTGAAATGGAGACTATTCTTGATTCCATCAGAAATAAACAACTTGATATTGAACAAAATGTTGTTACTATTTTATTAAGTAATATTGAAACTATTAGAAATCGTCTTGATGTTATAACAAACAGAACTAATAAAAAGGAAATAACCGAACATAAAGAAAAACCAAAGCAGAAAGAAGAAAAACCAAAAGTTGAAGAAAAGCCCCAACTCGCTTCTGCACCTGTCCCCGAAGAAAAAACTGTTATTCGGGAAGTAAAGGAAAAAACTGATGATGATGAAGCTAAGCAGGCTAAAGCTCCAGCACAGATGCAGACTATGCAAAGAAAAGACATCAGAGTTGAAACTTCAAAAATTGATAAATTATTCGATTTGGTTGGTGAGCTAATTACAATTGAATCAATGGTAACACACAGCCCGGACCTTGTTGGATTAGATTTGCAAAATTTCAATAAATCTGCAAATATGCTAAACAAAATCACTCGTGAGCTTCAGGAAATTTCTATGTCTATCCGAATGATGCCTCTTGAAGGTCATTTTAATAAAATGAAAAGATTGGTTCGGGACGTTTCGCTCAAAATGAATAAAAAAGTAAATTTAGTCGTTTCCGGTCAGGAAACAGAAATGGATAAAAACGTAATAGATGAAATTGCAGACCCATTGGTGCATATTTTGCGAAATGCTATTGACCACGGAGTAGAGGCACCTGAAGTAAGAATTGCAAAAGGAAAAAATGAGATAGGAAACGTATCTTTAAGTGCCAGATATGAAGGAAATGAAATATTAATTATCGTTGAAGATGACGGAGCCGGTATCCCGCGTGATGTAATTTTACGAAAGGCGCAGGAAAGAGGTATATTAAAGGGGTCGCCGGATTCTTTATCAAATAAAGAAGTTTTTGCACTTATTTTTGAGCCCGGCTTCTCTACCGCACAAACTGTTACTGATATATCCGGCAGAGGAGTAGGAATGGACGTTGTTAAGAAGAACATTGAAAAGCTTCGCGGCTCAGTTGACATTAGCTCAATTGAAGGCAAAGGTTCTAAATTTACTCTAAGGATACCGCTTACTCTTGCCATAATGGAAGCAATGCTTATTAGAGTTGGAGATTCAAAATTTGCATTGCCAATTTTATCAATAAGAGAATCCTTCAGACCAAATCCGAACTCTATTACAGTAACAATGGACGGCCTTGAAGTTGTAAAGGTGCGACAGGAAATATTGCCAATTATGCGGCTTCATGACTTGTTTAGTTTGGAATCCGACAGCGAAAAACTGGAAGAAGGAATACTAATAATTATTGAAGCAAGAGAAAGAAAGGTATGCTTATTCGCTGACGAAATTGTCGGGCAGCAACAAGCAGTGATAAAAGGACTTTCTGATTATATTGGTAAAGTACCCGGAGTTACTGGCTGTATGATTCTCGGAGATGGAAGCATCGGACTTATCCTGGATATTGAAAGTTTGATTGATATGGCTCAGAAGCCAACACTAATTACTACGCAAGTTTCATAATTAAAATAGAGGTCCTTTATGACTTATAATCAAGAAGCGGTTGATTTAGATGAAATTCTCGGTGAAGATGAGGATACCCAAAAGGATAAATATCTGACTTTCCGAATTGCTGATGAAGATTATGCTATTGAAATAAAATATGTTATCGAAATTATTGGTATCCAGAAAATTACCCGGGTTCCAAATATTAAAGAATATATAAAAGGAATAATTAACCTTAGAGGAATAATCATTCCAGTTGTTGAAGTGCGAAGACGCTTTAATTTGCAGGATATTGAATATGACGACAGAACCTGCATTATTGTCGTTAAGGTTAATAATATTTCTATTGGTTTAATCGTTGATGAGGTCGCTGAAGTTATGGATATTCAGGAATCTGACAGGGCGCCCTCTCCTCCAACAAACAAGGGCTCTCATAGCAAATTTATTCAATCAATTGGAAAAGTTGGCGACCAGGTTAAAATATTATTAGATATTTATAAATTACTCTACGAAGAAAATGTAAATATTTTTGAATTAAATGAGTAAATTTATATGAAAAAAGATTTAATTTCTCCTGTTGAAGTTATTGGTCAGAATTGGATTACTATTACTGATAAAGAATTTGTTGCGCTAAGTTCCTTAGTTTATGACAAGATTGGCATTAAATTAACAGAGCAGAAGAAAACTTTATTAATGGGAAGATTGCAAAAACTTTTAAGAGCTTATAAATTCAAAAACTTCCAGGAATATTACGATTATTTAATACACGAAAAATCTGGCTCTGCTATAAGCGAATTAGCAAATTATATCTCGACTAATCATACATTCTTTTATAGAGAAAACGACCATTTTGAATTTTTCTATAAAAAAGTTTTACCTGAAATCGAACAAAAATTACAGGAAACAAAAGCAAAAGATATTAGAATTTGGAGTGCAGGATGCTCAAGTGGTGAAGAACCATATACTTTGATTATGCTTATGCTTGAGTATTTCGGAAATAGTTATTATAATTTAGATGCCGGAATTTTAGCTACGGATATATCTGAAAAAGCATTAAAATTTGCAAACGATGGTATATATCCAGACGAGCGAGTGCGTCCTTTACCGGACAATTTAAAAAAGAAGTATTTTACAAAAAATCCAGATGGCTCTTGGAAAATAATTGATAAGGTAAAAAAGGAAGTAACATTCCGTAAATTTAATTTAATTAGTGAAAGATACCCTTTTAAAAAGCAATTTGATATTATCTTTTGCAGAAATGTTATGATATATTTCGATGATGCAACCCGTGAAAAACTTGTGTCAAATTTTTACAACTTCACTGTGCCAATGGGCTATTTATTTATTGGACATTCTGAAACATTAAACAGAACAAAATCTCCTTTTAAATTTATAATGCCTGCATTGTACCAAAAACAGGTTTAATAAACAATAATTAATTGAAATGAAGAAAATAAGAGTATTAATAATTGACGATTCCGCTCTTGTCAGAGATATATTAACCAAAGGATTATCAGCTGATAATGCCATTGAAGTTATTGGCGCAGCACCAGACGTATTTGCTGGAAGAGATATGATTGTTAATTTGAAACCTGATGTGTTAACTTTGGATATAGAAATGCCACGAATGGATGGTATTGAATTTTTGCAAAGGTTAATGCCTCAATATCCTATTCCTGTTGTAGTTGTTAGTTCTCTTACGCAAAGAGGCAAATACATTACACTTCAGGCATTAGAAGCCGGAGCTGTTGATTTTGTTCCAAAGCCGGCAACTGATGTTGCTCGTGGATTAAAGGAAATGATGCTTGAATTGAGGACTAAAATTAAAATTGCCTCTACCGCCAATGTTTCGCACTGGAAAAACAAAAGATTCGAAAAAATTCAAAAGGCAGCATATCAGGGCACAAAAGCACTTGCAGAATCAACCGATAAGGTGATTGCTATCGGAGCATCAACAGGCGGAACCGAAGCATTAAGAAAAGTAATTTCTGCACTCCCTCCTACTATGCCGGGAGTAGTCGTTGTTCAACATATGCCTTCCGGTTTTACTAAAACTTTTTCTGACAGATTAAACGAACTTTCCTTATTGCAGGTTAAGGAAGCCCAAACAGGCGACAGAATAATGAATGGTCGAGTACTGATTGCTCCTGGTGATTTCCATATGAAAGTGATTCGCTCCGGTGGTTATTACCAGGTCGTTTGTCAGGAAGGAGAAAAAGTAAACGGGCACAGACCATCTGTAGATGTCCTTATGTATTCTGTTGCTGAGCATGTTGCTTCCAACGCTTTTGGAGTAATTCTAACAGGCATGGGAAATGATGGGGCTGCCGGTCTAAAAGCAATGAAAGATGCTGGTGCTTCAACTTTAGGGCAGGACGAACAATCTAGTGTTGTTTACGGTATGCCTAAAGTTGCTTTCGATATCGGAGCCGTAGATAAACAGTATCCTATAGATGATATAGCCGATAATTTAATTAGAATAGTTAGCAACAAAAAATAAACAAATTTTTTCTTTTTAAGATAGCTTGTAAATGGGATCTGAACAAAATATTAATGAACAAAAATCGGACATTTCAATTCTGATTGTTGAAGACGACCAACCTTCAAGGATATATATTGCAACTTTACTTAAGCAATTATCAAATAAAGTTCTTACTGCTGATGACGGCGAACAGGGTTTAGAAATTTACATTCAGCAACAACCTGATATTGTAATTACAGATATTGCTATGCCATATTTAAATGGCATTGAAATGTCCCGTAAAATTAAATCTATTAATCCTAAAGCACAAATTATTCTGACTACTGCGTTTAGTGATTCTCAATTTCTAATCCAGTCTATTGAAATTGGCGTTAATTATTATTTATTAAAACCAATTCAAAAGAAACAACTTATTGATACTGTTAAAAGAGTAATTGCTATTAGAAATTTAGAAAAAGAAATTGAAGAACAAACTCTTTACATAAAAAAATTATCTCAAGCTGTTGAGCAAAGTCCTTCAATGCTGTTAATTCTGAATAAAAACAGAAATATAGAATATGCAAATCCAAAATATATTGAGACATCTGGTTTTACTTTTGCAGAAATCACTGAAGGAACAATAACCGATATGAGTATTGATACTCTTTTTCCTATTGATGTCAATAAATTGGTTGAAAACGGTATTAAAATTGAACGAAAGCAGGAAATAAAGAAAATTAAAAAGAATGGGGAGGAGTATTGGGTATCAGCTGCTTTATCTGCTGTCCAGGACGAATCCGGAGACATAGTTAATTATATAGTTACGTTTGAAGATATAACTGAATTAAAAAATGCACAAAATAATTTAAGAGACATAAATCTGGAATTAGAAAAGAGAGTACATGAAAGAACTGCTGAACTCCAAACTACCAATGAATTGCTTGTTGCTGAAATAGCAGAAAGGAAAAAAGCTGAACAGGAAATGCGCCAGGCAAAGGAAATTGCTGAAGCAGCTAATAAAGCGAAATCTTCTTTCTTGGCTAAAGTGAGTCACGAGCTTAGAACTCCAATGAACGGCATACTCGGTATGACAAGTGTGCTGCTAGGTACTGAATTAAATGAAAAGCAAAAGAAATTTCTTAATGTAGTTAAATCTTCTGCTGATTCTTTACTGAATATTATTAATGATATTTTAGATATTTCGAAGATTGAAGCCGGTAAGATTGAGCTTAAGAATCAGACTTTCGATTTAAAATCAGTTGTGCAGCAAGCAATTGAGTTACATAAATATTCAGCTAAAAATAAGAATATTGATTTAACCTCGAGGTTTCTTAAACCTCTGCCTGATATCGTCATTGGAGACCCATTCCGATTGCAGCAGGTTTTAAACAATCTTATCGGAAATGCTATTAAATTTACAGATAAAGGTGGAGTTACTGTTACGATAACAAAAGTTGCCGAAGGAAAAGGTAAAAATGAAATTCAATTTTCTATCAATGATACTGGAATCGGGATACCTGAAAATAAAATGCACCTGCTTTTCAAAAGTTTTAGCCAGGTAGAGAATTTCCAAACGAGAAAATTTGGTGGCACAGGGCTTGGACTCGCAATTTCAAAAGAGCTTATTGATTTGATGAATGGAAAAATTTGGGTAGAAAGTAAGCAATTTGTTGGATCTACTTTTCATTTTTCAATTAACTTTAAATTGCCTAAATCTATCATTGAGATTAATAAACCTGATGAAGCACCAGCTGACTTCCCAAATAAGCAATTAAAAATTTTAGTAGTTGAAGATAGCTTAATTAACCAGGAAGTAATCAAACAGGTACTACTTTCTAAAAATTGCGATATTTTTATTACTTCTTCTGGACAGGAAGCTTTAGAGGCAAGCCAAAGTCAGGAATTTGATGTTATTCTTATGGATGTCCAATTGCCAGACATTAGCGGAATTGAAGTTACTATAAATATTAGAGAAAACAGCTCTAATTTTAATCAGAACACTCCTGTTATCGCTATTACAGGACACTCAACAGAAGAGCATAAAAACGAATGTTTGGCTGCTGGCTTTAATTCGTTCATAACTAAACCATATAGCTGGGATTTTCTTTTTAAAGAGATAAACCGATTAACTAATGATAAAAAAAATAATAATGTGAATAATACTGATAAAAAAAATAATAATTCTGTAGTTAATTTAGAAAAACTATTAGTTGCTTTAAATGGAAATAAAACTGTTTTAAATCATCTAATAGATTACTATAATAAAAACTACATCGAAGAACTAAATGAAATAAAACGGGCTATGGAATCAGATGAATTTAATAAAATTGGTCACATAGTTCATCGTATAAAATCCGAAGTTGGGAACTTCGACGCTTTAAACGCAGTGGAAATTGCAAGAAAAATTGAGCTAAAAAGTAAGGAAAATGAAAAAAATGAACTTCAAATCCTTATTTCTTCTTTAGAAAGTGAAATGATTAAAATTGCAAATGAATTATCTGATATTAAAATTGATTAATCAATAATTTTGGAATATATTATGAAATCCCTTATAATTGAAGACGATTATATTACTTCTCAAGTAATGCAGGAAATATTGCTGGCTTTTGGCGAAGCAGATGTTGCTGAAAATGGGTTCAAAGGATTAGAACTCTTTACTACAGCACTGGTTGATAGCAAGAAATACGATGTTATTTTCTTAGATATTATGATGCCAGAACTTGATGGACAGCAGGTTTTAGCTCAAATCCGAAGAATTGAGGAAGATTATGAAATTTTCGGACTTGACGGCGTGAAAATTATTATGACTACTGCCCTTGACGATTTTGACAATATTAAAACTGCTTTCAAAAATCAATGCGAGGGCTATATCGTTAAACCAATTGATAAAGATAAAATTATTGAAAAAGTCGTCAATCTTGGTTTAGCTTAATCACTTAATACTAAACTCAGAGCTCCTGCCCAAGAGCGAAATTAAAAGAGTTAGGAGATTGGCTTAGTACAGAATAATTGCGCAAATTACCCAGAAAGATGTCATTTCGAACCCCCTGATAAAGGAAGACCTTTATTGAAATAGTGATGACATAATTCTTATCA
>DAIOVK010000035.1:0-13461 GCA_036759045.1 Kapaibacterium sp. (SeqCode)
AATTTATTAAAATTCAAAATAATATATTTTTTTTGATATTCCATATTTTCAAAATATGGAATATCTTTCATCTATACTTTTTTGTCTTGAACCTTGATTGTAAAGATTATAGGATTCCTTGATTAAGAAAGAAATAATCATGTAATCTTTAAATCAAGTAAATCACAGTTCTGACAGAATAAATATCAAATTTAAACAACTATATTTGATTAATTCATTTGTAAATTTGACTTTCTGTTTTTAAGTTCAAACCATAATTTGTTATTTTTTGATTTTTCTTTCAAAAGTTTCTTCAATCCTTCAAGTGATTCACCTGCTTCTATCCAAAGTTGTTCTTGAATACTCCTTTTCATCTCTATACAATCAAATTTCTTTTTCATATTCAACTACCTCCTTGGGATTCCTAATTTCTAAATATTTATATCCATATTTAATATTAATTGAATTATATAAAATGATTCTGTTATAATTGACAATATGTTTGAAATTCCAGCTTACAAGTAAGTCAATATTATTAATTGTAGCAATTGCAATATGTAATGCATCATTGAAAAATTTAGCAGAAATAGCTTTTGATTCTATATACTTAGTAGCCAGAAATTCTGCTTCATCATCATTTTCGATTTGAATTAGAAAATCCGGTTTAATCTGTTTTAATTTTGTTTTTATGAAATCAGGGGCATTAATCAATTCTTCAGTAACAATCTGAGAAATTACAGCAATCTTTTTCCCAGCAATAAACTCATCAAACAACATATTCGACCACTCAGCAAATTCCTCATCGAAGCAGCCACCAATAACCGATGTATCAATATATATTCTTAGTTTGTGCATTTTAAACCGCTATATTTAAATAGTTTTTCCTTTCAAAATTTTGTTTTCTCAATATTTCAAATTAATAATTTATTTATTGCAAAGCAAATTTATTTCGCTATATTTATAATCAGTGTCTTATTCAGTGTTTTCAGTGGATAAATCTAAATTGAACTTATTAGTTCATCAAGTTGCTTATAAACAGCTTCCCAAGAATGAGTATCGACAATCAGTTGTCTGGCGTTTTTACTTATTTTATCGGCTAAATCATCGTTTTTCAATAGCTCAATAGTATGTTTTGCAAGTTCTTCATCGCTTTCGCCAATTAAGCAGTGGACATTATGAACAGCATCAATCCCCTGAATTCCAGTAGGAGTAGTAACTACTGGACATCCACATGCCATAGCTTCCAACACTTTATTTTGAATACCAGTTGCTCCAGTATGAGGATGCAAAAAAACCCTTGCCTCACAAAGAAAGGGTAGCATATCCGGAACATTGAAATTCAAATTGATTTTAGGTATTGAAAGGTCTTTGATGTTTGATTTAGGATTTGCTCCAACAATATTTAGGTGAGTATCAGCAAATCCTGATTGAACTAAAGGAAAAATCCTGTCAATTATTCTTTGGAGCATTATTTCATTTGCCCAAATATCTAATTTTCCGCAAAATAAAATCCCTGTTCTTTTTGAAATATCTGAATTATTCGGTTTAAAATGGTCAATGTTTGTCCCGTTGGTGAGTAGAAAATAATTTGCATTTTGATTGTGTATCTTCATTGAGGAAATATCCTGCTCAGTAACAAATGTATTAAAATCGAAGTAGTTCACAATGTTTTTTTCATATTTGCCAAGCATTTTGTATTCCCAGAAACGAACGGCTTTTTGAAGGATTTTTTTGCTTTCCTGATAAGAGCGTTTTTGATAAAGCACTCTGCAATCCTCAGCAATTAATACTTTTGGAATTTGTTTGTTTTTAATATATTCTGCAGTTCGCATAAAGAATGCAAAGCATAAATCAAATTTCTTAGCATTGAAAAGTTGTTCGACTATATTTTTAAATTCCGGCTGGTAGTAATATCCAATTTCAAGAGGCATTGAGAAAAGATTTTTAAAAATAATATTGGCAGCAGCTTTTAATGGATTTAATTTGATAATATGAACTTCAATCCCCATATTTTCAATTACTTGTATATTTTCTTCTTCTAAATAATCTCCCTGATGAAAACTAACAAGAGTAACGTTGTGGTTTTTACTAAGGTATTTCAACAAGTAATGTGGTTTCACCCTGTCCCCGCCAACTAAAGGATAGGGAAATCTTGCAGTTAGGAAAAGTATATTTAATTTCTGATTATCTATTTTCATTTTTTCTTTTCAATTTTTAAAACAGGTCTTGAAATAACGTTTAAGTGGCGGGCTAATATTAAGAAGCATAAAAGGACGATTATAATTTTTAAATGTGTTTCAGGCAAATATAAAAAGAATGAAAAGTATTGAAAAAAAGCAAAGGGAAGAATGAAGGGGAAAAATGGAAGCAAAAAAGTTGCGAAAGAATTAGCTATATGGACATTTTTTTTGATTAAATAAAATCCAATTAGCCATAAAATTAACCAGCAAATTGGAAAAAAGAGATTTATACAAATCAGGCAACCGAGAGCTGTTGCTAAACCACGTCCACCTTTAAATTTAAGGAAAATATTATAATTATGTCCTAAAACAACAAAAAAAGATGCTAAAACGTAAGATATCGGATAATCACCAGCTATGAATATTGCTAGAATAATAGCAATAATTCCTTTAAAACAATCGCAAATTGTAACGCAAATACCAATCCATTTTTTGCCTGTTATGTCATAACTATTCATAGCACCCACATTTCCGGTGCCTTCCTTTCGAATATCCTTGTTCACCGTTAGTTTTACAAAAATCAGGGCAAATGGAATTGTTCCAAGCAGATAGCTAAGCAGAATTATATATAAAAAATCCATATATTTAAAAAAAATTTTAAAAATAAATTATTTTTATTGCAAATATATGCAAATAAGATTTCTTTTATTAGCAATAAATTGTTTCAATATCTTTATGTTAAAACAGATGTCCTACTTCATTGAGATGTTTCAGTAAAATAGCCCAATATAATTAAATTCTTTATTTTATCTGATTTAAGATAATTAAAAAAAATATCAAATAAAAAATTTTTCTTTTATTTTATTTGAAATTATTGTAAGTTATAAAAGAAAAAAAACGATTTTTTTATAAATAGGAGTTTTCAAATGAAAACAAAAATACTTATTATACTATTTTTTTCTTGTTTATATTTAAACGCAGATATACCCAATCCAAGCTTTGAGAATTGGGAGATTAACGAAGATGGTGGCTTAAAACCAGTCGGATGGATTACACCGAATTCCGCTGAGATTTCCACTGTGTTGCAAAGTGAAGATAGCTATAGTGGCACTTATGCTGCTGAGTTAACAGTCGTTTGGGACGCCATAATGGAATCAAATATGAGCGGCTATCTGTTTGCTGATGGCAATTTCCCTGTGAATCAACGATACACTACATTAACAGGGTATATGAAAGGTCATTTAGAAGGCACCGATAGTTTGAAAATTGCTGTTGGTATGTTTAAAGAAAGTGAACCTCTTGGAGGCGGCACTCTAACTGTTTCGCAAAATAATGAAGAATGGACAAAATTTACTGTCAATATCATTTATTATTTAGAAGGTGTTCCAGATGAAGGATTCATATCTTTTTATGTAGGTAACGTTATGGGTGGATTTATTGGAACTTCTTACTTAATTGATAATTTAGAATTTGATGGTGGTTCTTCTCCCACAAATCCAGTTGTAACTAATGCTTACACTAACACAGAAGGAACAAAAATAAGTTTAAAATTTAATCAGAATATGGCTGACCCCAGTGGTAATCAAAGCCAGTTCGCTTTATTTATTAATGGTACTCAAAACAACAGTATAACAAATGTTGAATTAAATCAAAATAATTCTTCTGTAATTGATTTAACTGTTGCTACCCCAATAACAGAAGGACAGATTCTTTCTTTAAATTATATTCCCGGCACAATTCGTTCTTACGAAAATGTTGAATTGGCTGCGTTTTCTAATCTTTCAATAGTGAATATGGTTTCTACTGGAACAGGAGAGTGGAAGACTATTCAAAGCCCAACAACAAATAATCTGAAATCTGTGTTTTTTATTGACCAAAATACAGGATGGATTTCAGGTGAAAATGCTACTATGTTCAAAACCACCGATGGTGGAAGCACTTGGAATCAATTAAATGTTCCTACTGAAATCACCATCTTTTCTGTTGCTGCTACTTCTGCAAATAATGTTTTTGCATCTTGTTGGGATACTATTTATTGCTCAAATAATGGTGGTCAAACTTGGGACGCAAGATATACAAATACTGTTAATAATAATTTCTTAGATATATTCATCTATGACCAAAATAATATTTGGGTTGCCGGCGAAGCTACTACTTTTACCACTACTACAAACGGAGGCAACTCTTGGGATATCAGGTTTACTGGTATTTCAATATGTAATTTTAACTCTGTTAGTTTTCCAAATCTTCAAAAAGGTTGGGCTGCAGGTGATTGCGGAGTAGTTGCCAAAACTACTGACGGTGGTAATTTTTGGTTAGATGTCGGTTATATGTTTGAAAGTGATGCGAATTATTATTCAGTTGCTTTCAGCGACCAAAACAAAGGATGGATTGTAGGAGATTCCGGAATAGTTTTAATTACCAGTGATTTAGGTGAAAACTGGACGAAAACATATATTAATCAAAACTTATGGCTAAAAGATGTTGATTTTGTTGATAATAATACTGGCTGGGTTATTGGCGATAATGGTATTATATACAAAACAATTAATGCTGGAGTCGAATGGATTGAAGAGCAGTCCCCTACTACTCAAAATCTTAAATCTGTTTATATGGTCAGCAATAAACTCGGCTGGGCTGTTGGAGAAAATGGTACTATACTAAAATATTCTTCTTCCGGCTCATATGTTGACGATAATTTGAAAAATGATAATATCTATATTTATCCCAACCCTTCTGATGGAAAATTTACATTGGAATTTAATAATTTAATGAACGAAAATGCTAATCTTTCAATTTTTTCAATTGATGGCAAATTACTATATAAAAATCAAATTAATCCAATTGTTAATAATAAAATTGATTTAAAAATTAATCAAAAAGGATTGATTCTGATAAATGTAAAAACAAATAGTTATAATATAACGAAACATTTGATTATCAAGTAAACACTTTTTTATTATAAATATTAGCCATTCCTGGTCTTTTTCCTGGAATGGCTTTTTTTGTTGTATAAGAATGACTAATTACAGAACTCCAGCCACCTCGGAGTTTAAGTACTCCTGATGTCTCGTAGTTTGCTTTTTCGCAGTCGTGTCATTTCGAAACGAAGTGAGAAATCTCACAAATCATTGTTAGCAAAGAGTTTGAGGTTCCTCACTTCGTTTCGGAATGGCACCTTTTCTGTATAATTCCCCAATTGTTATTTACGATGCAAATCTCCTAACTCCTGTATTTTCAATATGTAATCAGTTGCTTTTAATTTTAGAATAAAACTTATTTTGTTTAAGAGAATTAAATTTTTTTTATACAAATATTTTCTTATTTTTGAAAAATAAAGGTTTAGGATTTTATTTCTTATAAAGAGGTTTTAAAAATGAGAAAAATAGTTGTTTTTTGTTTATTGACACTTGCTTTAACTTCCTGCAATATTTTTAAAAGCAATCCAGCACGGGTTGAACTTATCGAAAAAGAGAAAATTGTTATTCCAATAGGCGAAGATATTGAATGCAACACGAATTATTTTAAATTGCTAACCAATGAAGATAATAAAGAATTACTTTACTATTTATCCAATTCAGAAACATTAACGGTTTTCGATTTGCAAAATAACAACATTTCTTTCGAAATTCCATTAAAACAAGGAAATGACGCAATTCATATAATTAGTAAAGATTCAATCCTGATTATCCCTGAAAGAACAAACAATTTGCAACTAGTAGATTCCAAAGGAAATACTTTACAAACCTGGAAAACTAATGATATCTTTCAGGATTCTATCGTGTTCGAGCATTACACAATTAAAGCATATACTGATAATTCCAATAATCTCAATATTTTTTTGGAAACAAACCATTCTTTAAGATTGCCAGAGTATTATCTTTATCCAAAAATAATGTATTTGAAAATCAATAAGGAAGGAAAAGTTATTGATTCAAAAAAGTTTGCGAAGTATCCAATTAGTTTTTATCAGAAAGAATATATGGCTTTTGATTGTATATTTGAATTAAACTCTGTTGGGGCATTATTTGTTAATTATATGAAAGAAAACTGTATTTATGAGTATAATAAAAATGTTGAATACGAAAGAACTATTAATTTTCAATCAAAATATATAAAAGATGGTTTTATATATATCAAAAAAAGTGATAGTGTGGGCTTAGATTATAATGTAATACAGCAAATGTCACATCCATTCATTAGAGCATTATATTACGATAAATACAGGAATTTATATTATGTTTCTGCTATCCACGCACAGAACTACAAAAATGAAGATGGAACATTAAACGATTACTGGGACAGAAGCTGGTCAATTATTGTGTTTAATTCTAATTTTGAAATTATTGATGAAATCTATATGGAGCCGAAGAAGTTTCGTTTTTCAGAATTAGCTGTTTCTAAAGATGGATTATTAATTTCCAATAATGTTGAATCAAACCCAGATTTCAACCCAGATTTATTACAATTAACTTTATTTGAGGTAAAAGTAAAATGAAAAGAATAGTATTAATATTAATTTGCTTTCTATGCAGTGCTAATGCTTTGATTAGTGAAAGTCCTGATAAAACAACATTTCTAAATAATTATTTTAAAGCAACTTTCAACTTTGAAATACCACAATCCAAGCATTATTATATTTTTGTTGACATTGATTGTTCAGGTTCCTGCCAGCCAAATTTATTCCCAACTTTAAACAGCATAAAATCTGATTATTATGAAAATTTGACAATTATTGCCTGTTTCAAACTTAAAGCATCAAAAAAGAAATTAGAAGATATAAAATACAAAAACTTATTAGCAGATAAAAAGTCCTATTTTTATTCTTTGGATATTTATCCCAATAAGAATGCTTTTATTACAACAGAAAACGGGAAAATAGTATCAATTGATTTATTCACAAAAAAATTATTGGATATCACAGTTTCAAAATTGAGTGTTCCTTAATAATAAAAGATTTCTGAAATATAAAAGCAATAAGTTATTCACATAACTTTTAGCTTTAGAATTTTTCATCTGTAAATATTTTTTACTAAGATTTAAAAATTTATTGAAATTCCAATTATTATATTAAATTTGTGGAGTATAATTCCATAAATTCAATGTAAAATTGGGATTTTATGTTGAAAATTTATGTATAATGAATCTATTAGTAATTCAAATATTGATAACGAAGAAATTTTGAAGATGACTGAATAAAAAATTTTTTATTTGATAGAAATTTATTGATTTTTAAATAGTTTTCTCATACTTTATTTCTTTAACTACTATTCTATGAAACAATTCATTTAAATTTAACAAAATTATTTAAAGAAATGAAATATTTGTTCATTTTAATATTTTTGCTTTCTATAAATTATTACCTTTTTGCTCAGGAAAAGCAATCTGAAATACTTGAAGCATATATTGAGCAAGATGCTGAAGAAAATGAAAGTTCTGAATTTTTCGATGAATTGGAAATATATCTGACAAATCCTTTAAACTTAAGAAAAACAAGTATAAAACAACTTTCCAAACTACCAGAAATTTCTGTAAATCTTGCATCTAAAATCCTTCGTTTAGTAAAAAAGCAAAACTTCACTTCTATAGACAAAATCGCCGACACTCTTGAACTTTCTTTCAAACAAATCAGAATTTTAAAACTACTTACAATTATTGAAGATGTTGGAGCTAAAAATCAAAAAATAGATATTAAATACAGAGCGAGAAATAAAATTGATTTTAATGAAGCTAAGGGCTTTGAAAACGGTAAGTATTTAGGAAGTCATCTCTCATTATACCAACGTTTTAATACAGAAAATGATAAATATAAAATTGGTTTTCTAACTAAGAAAAATGCTGGAGAAAAATCTTTGGCTGAGTTTTATTCCGGTTACATCGCTGCGGATTTTGATAACCTGAAAGTGCTTATTGGAGATTACTCTTTAAGACAGGGAATGGGAAATTTGCTTTGGAGCAACTACCGTAATTCAAAAAGCAGCGATGTGATTTCACCTGCATTGCAATACAGAAGCGGTTTTCTGCCATATCATTCTTCAACTGATTACAAATTTCTCAGAGGTGCCGCTCTTGATTATAAATTAAATTTAACTGACAGTTCCAGTCTTACGTTTTCTCTTTCATACTCAAAAATTAATCGTTCTGCTGCTATTGACACTTCACTTGGAATTGCAACTTCTATTTATACTGCCGGTTATTACAGAACAGAAACAGAAATTGCTAAAAAAAGAAAATTGCCAGAAACATGTTTTAGCAGTTCATTACAGTTTGAAAATACGAATTTTTCTATTGGCGCAACGATTTTGAATTTGAATTATGAATACCCGATTGAAAGCGAAGCAAAAACTGCTTTTTCAGGAAAAGAAGGGCTACTCGGCTCGCTTTATTCAATGTATAATTCAGAAGATTTTTCTGTAGCATTTGAAGTAAGCCAAGATGCAAAACATAATTTGGGATTTAAAGCTGGTTCAATCTATAAAATTGAAGATGTAGAACTGTCCTTTCATTATCGTAATTTTTCGTCTGAATTCCGCTCTCCATTCGGCATTATATTCGGCGAGACTTACGCACCCAGCAATGAAACTGGTTTTTATACCGGAGTAAAATGGTATGTAAATCCAAAATTAATTCTATCAAGCTATTTTGATATTTGGAAAACTCATACGAAAACCTATACTTTACCTATTAGGCAAAAGGGTATTGAGCTATTCTCTGAAGCTAATTACCTGTTCGATTCTGATTTTGAATTACTTACACGAATAAAATACGAAAACAAAACTGATGCAATTACTATTGATAAACTCAAAAGCACATTTCAAAAAGGGAAATATACTTTTAGAGTTGAGTTAAAATATCAAATTGATGAACTAACACGTCTAAGATTGAGAAATGAAGATTGCTTAATTACTTATGAAGATTTAAAAGCTAACGAAACTGGAATGCTCTTTTTCTGTGATTTGCAAAGGAAAATCTTTTCTAATTTAGATATTTATGGACGACTTACTTATTATTCTACAGATAGCTACGATTCAGCAATTTGGCAGTATGAAGCAAGTCCTACCGGCTATTCTGTTAGCTATGCTCTTTATGGACAGGGAATAAGAGCATACCTTGGATTTGAGTATAAGCTATTCAATATTTTGGAGTTTAGTGCAAAATATACAGTCGTAAGTAAAAATTTTGTTGAAAGCATTGGTAGTGGTTTAGATGAAATTCAAGGAAGCAGCAAGCAGCAGTTATTCTTTCAAATTGATGTAAGGTTTTGAGATTTCTCTGTAGTCAGAAAATATTTCTGACTACAGGGGAGTCATCGGATAACTGCCAGTTATCCGATGGCTAATAGTTCATTTTTCCAAAATTAAATGTCTTCGTTAATATTTGACATAAAATTACTGTTTTTAGAATTTCTTGTAAATCTACCTTACTATTGATATTTTCTTGCTTTCAGTAAAACTGCTTGTTTTTATAGTTATAATATACATTCCTGTTGCTAAATCCGATAAATTAATATTTAAAGTATTTTTATCGTTAGATAAAGAATTTATAAATAATTCTTTTACAACAATGCCCATAAAATTTGTTACAGTCAGTTCAATATAGTTTGTCAACTGAAAATCGAAACTAATATTAATCTCATTACTGGCTGGATTGGGATAAACAGAAAAATGATTTTCATTTGTAATTTCAGGGACAGACAACTTATATTTAATATAAAAACTTTTAATTTCCGACCAGTCGCTTACATGTTTATCATTTACAGCCCGAACTCTCCAATAATATTTAAATGAGTCTAAAGGACCAAGTAAAATGCTTGTATCTTCAATCCGATTTTCAGCCATATAAATCTCATCAATATTTTCAGCATTAGAATAGTTCAAAATATAGTAATCAGCATCCGGAACAGAATTCCATACCATTTCAACATGAGAAGATTTAATTGTATCTTCGTTTATTGGTGATAATAGCATTGGAGCTAATAAACCAACATTTACCAACTCATTTCCGCTGGAATAACCATCTCCAATCCCGGTATTATATTGAGCATACGCACTAATGCTAATTAGCATTAAAACTGTAAATATTAAAATTTTTTTCATTTTATTTCCTCATAATTTTTTTAAATTAAGGTAATCCAATAACGCATCGAAAACCGTAACCTTCATTTCTATCTGTATTAGTGTATGCAGCTTCGAAGCGGTCTGAAGTTCTGCAATAGTCGCTGGGGCTATTCCAGTAACCTCCCCGAAAACCAGAGCCAACAGCATCAACATTAGGCCAGGAAAGGACATCAGCATTTCCGTTTTCATCTAACGACCCGTTTCCATTGTTGTTTGTAAAACTTCTACCAGTTTCGTTTCCAATTGTTACCACTCTTTCCAATACATTTCCACTTAATTCCATTATTCCGTAAAAAGAAGCTCCGGACGACAATCTTGTTCCGCTTGTAAAGCATCCAACCCGCATAGGTCCTCTGACAGAGCCAACTTGTTTAAAATTGCAATTAGCAGATTTATTAATTGCTTTTTCGTTTTCCATATAAGCGTTTCTAATTAAATCTCCAGGATATTTTAACACAGTATCGCCACTTGCAAACCCATTAACAAATGGCAACAGATGACCTCTTGAAGCTTTTTCAAATTCAAGTTCAGTAATTGGACGCATAGCAGCCCAATCAGCATATGCAATGCCATCTGCCCAGCTAATATAATTGCACGCAATGTTGTTTCCATCGTCTTGTTCATTAAACTTATTATTATTGTTAGCATCGCAACCATAAACAGTATCAACTTTTTTTATAAAATTTCTGTAACTGTTATAATAATTAGGGAAACGTACTTTCGCCTGAGTTTCAGTCAATGTATTCAAAAAATCTGCATATTGCTGTTGAGTTATTTCATACTTCATACACCAGAAATGATTGAACCCTTTGGGGAAACTAGCAGGAATGGGACCAGCACCATCTCCGGAATAAGTTCCGGTTTTGTAATAAAGGAAACCATCAGTTTCGCCAACATTTATTGCTTCTTCTGATGTTATTTGGTAAGGATTTTTATTTCCAAAAGTATAGAAAGGAAAGTATTCCGTACCACCGCTACCGACATAAAAGGGAGCTTGCGGGATGTAAACCATTTCTATTCCATAAATTTTAATTTCACTTATGTATGCAGCAAGGTCATCTAAACCATCAACGGAATAATCCCAACGCAGCTTTATATTTTCAGAAGCAAATTTTCCTCTGCCATTTTCACTCCGATAATATAAAGCTCCTTTGCTATCGACAATTTCAATAGTTGCACCATTTCCCTGGCTGCCAGTGCTGAAATTGGTTTCATTTAAAGTGCAATGATACCATTTCCCATCATTTTTCTTGTATTTAGCAAAAAGCCAAACGCCATCATAATTATTTGGTTCGCTGTCAAGTCGCCAGCTATTGTCCCAACTCATATCGAATTGGAGCATAAAATAGCCATTTTCCTGATTTTGCTCAACTTTTGCAAGCGTTCCTATTGCTAAATTGTTAGCAAAAGAAATGTATGGAAAAATAAGGAAAGACAGAGCCAATGAAAGAAATAAACAAAACTTTTTAATAAGAGTATGTTTATATTTCGTAATTAAGTGTTTCATTTATTTATCCTTAAATAATTAAAAAAACAGAAATATTATTTGTTTTTTATAAACATAAGCAATATTTCAATAAAAAGCAAATAAATATAATTGTTAATTGTTAATTATAAAATCAGAAATCCAGCTCCCTTGTAGTTTATTCTTTCGCAGTCTTGTCATTTTGAATCGCAGCGAAGAATCTCAGAAGTTATTGTTACCAGAGAGTTTGAGATTCTTAACTTCGCCCGGTATGCAATTTAATTTTGTTCTATTTGTTGTCGATTTGGAATAATATATTGCAAAAAATAAAAAAATTAATTATATTAGTATTAGGAAAAAATTGAAGTGATATGGAAAGAATAATCTCATTAAAAGAACGAATAAAATTAGATAAAATAGCAGAGTTGTCAAAAAAAATAATAAATAGCTCTGTAACAATAAAAATATTAGATTCCATTCCCAATATTGTGCTGCTACTAAACAGTACTAGGCAAATTGTTTTTACCAATAAAGTCATTTATGAATACATAGAAAAAGAAAGGGATTCATCAATAATTGGCTACAGAGTTGGAGAACTTTTCCACTGTATTCACTCTAAGGAATCTATAGATAGCTGTGGTAATTCTGATAGTTGCAAAACCTGTGGCGCTCTTTTAGCAACTATATCAGCTATAAATAAAAAAGAAGCAGTTGAAGAATGTAGAATTTATAACTATAAAATAGAAGAAGCATTTGATTTCCGTGTTCATACTTCCAATATTGAAATTGAAAACGAAAATTTTGTAGTGTTTGCTTTGAATGAAATTAATGACGAAAAACGTAGGAAAATCCTCGAAAGAATATTCTTTCATGATATAAGCAATACAGCAGCGGGCTTCAGTAATGTTGCCGAACTTCTCGAAATGGAATTACCCGATGAATTTGATACATACAAAAAATATTTAAAACAGCTCTCATCTCGTCTCATTAATGAAATTTCTGCTCAAAGGCAACTTCTTGCAGCCGAGAACAATGAACTTCATATTTTAAAAGAAAAATTGAATTCAATTTCAATTTTACAGGAAACTATTGATATATATTTACAGTACGATATATCAAAAAATAAAGAAATTAATTTAGATACTAATTCCGATAGTTTTGAATTTATTTCTGATAAAGCTATTTTCGGCAGGATAATTTCTAATTTACTAAAAAATGCTCTTGAAGCTTCCCGTAACGATAAATTGATAACCCTCGGTTGCAAGCGGTTTGATAATTATTATCAGTTTTGGGTCAATAATCCAAGCTTTATGAACAAAGAGATTCAACTTCAAATATTTCAACGTTCATTTTCAACAAAAGGGCAAGGGCGAGGAATTGGTACTTATAGCGTCAAATTATTAGCTGAAAAGTATTTAAAAGGTGAGGTTAGTTTCCATTCAACTCATAAAGAAGGCACTACTTTTTTTATTAAATTACCCCTAAACGGCAAAAAATAGTTAGTTTAGTGTTGTAATTCCTTAAATAGATTGCTATCTTATGTCATTTTGAGGCGAAGCGAAGAATCTCACAAATCGTTGCTATCACTATACTTGATATTCCTCACTTTCTTTAACAATTACATATGTAGTTATGTCATTACTCCCCAAAACTTTGTTTTTTTTAAAAATTTTAACTATTACTTTCCCAAATTCACAATTCCATTACAAGATTTTCATAA
>DAIOVK010000036.1:0-13262 GCA_036759045.1 Kapaibacterium sp. (SeqCode)
AAACAATGCAACACAACACCAGACAAACTTATGCCATGGCATTATCAAAACAGATATTTTCAGGAAGCACCAAAAATTTATAGCGTTGATTTAGATAAATATTACAAAGGCAAAGATTTAGTTAAATTAACCCAGGATTATTTTGCAAGCATCGGTTTGCCAGTTGATGATATTGTAAGCAAGAGTGATTTGTTTGAGAGACCGGGCAAAAGCCAGCATGCTTTCTGCTTCGATATTGACAGGAACAAAGATGTTCGCGTCCTTTGCAACGTAAGACCAGAAGAAAAATGGATGAATACAATGCTTCATGAGTTTGGTCACGGCGTATATTTTAAAAATTTAGATTCACAAATGCCCTGGTCGTTCCGCACACCAGCCCACACTTTCACCACTGAAGCTATTGCTATGATATTCGGTAGGTTTGCTTCTAATCCGGTTTGGATTAAAGATATGCTTGGCGTTAAAGATGAAGAAGTTGCAAAAATCAGTGAAACCTGTGGGAAGATTTTACGTTTGCAACAACTTGTTTTCAGCCGTTGGTCACAAGTTATGTTCCGTTTTGAAAAGAGTTTATACGAAAATCCAGACCAGGATTTAAACAAATTATGGTGGGATTTAGTAGAGCAATACCAAATGATTAAACGTCCAGAAGGCAGAAATGCTCCCGATTGGGCAACTAAAATTCATATTGCAACAAGTCCTTGCTATTATCATAATTATCACCTTGGCGAATTGCTTGCATCACAACTTTACTTTACAATTAAAGACAAAGTATTAAATAAAGCCGATGCCCCAATGGTTAGCTTCTATAATGAACCAAAAGTCGGAGAATTTTTAATTAATAACTTCTTTGCTCCTGGTGCAAAATATTTCTGGAATGATAAAATTGAAAAATGCACTGGCGAAAAACTCACTGCTAAATATTATGCAAAGCAATTTGTTAAATAATATAATTTTACATTTTTAAATAAAAAAAGCCGGATTATTTAAATTTAATCTGGCTTTTTTTTAATCAAAGTCATACGAAAAACAAGTTGATAGCATGACAGCAATGTCATTCTGAACATCCCAATAAAGGAAGACCTTTATTTAAATGGAGATGACATAAGTTTACCCTGTCATTCCGAACCCACTTATAAAAGAAGACTTTTATTTTAAATGGAGATGACATAAGGACTTATGAAAAATAGAAAGTCAAAATCCCCCCTACCCCCCTTTTTCAAAGGGGGGAGAAGAATTTTCTTTTTAATTCCCCCCTTTGAAAAAGGGGGGTAGGGGGGATTTCTTAGTGCTGTTCTGTGTTTCATTGGTTTTGCAAAAAAGATGTCATTGGTAAGCGTAGCGAGAAATCTCACAACTAATTATTACCACTATATTTAAGATTCCTCATTTCGTATCGGAATGAAAAATAAATATATTTTATCATTAAAAGCAACTTGGTATGAATATCTACTCTTCGCCCTCAGAAATTGCTTCATTCAAATCCCCTTCTGCTTTATCTTTTTTTCTGCGTTTTTTCCTGTAAATCAGATAATCGTTGTATTTTGCAGGGTCGGTTTTGCCATACAAAGTTTTCCCGATTCTACAGTAATTGCTAACGATTTTGAAAAGAGCATTTCCTTTGCTAATTCGCTCAGCAGTCTTATTTATACGCAATTCATTCAATTCTGCTTGCTTGTTTTTCGCATTTTCAAAATCATTACACTGCAATTCAAACTCATCAATCATTTCCTGCGTCAAACCGGTTTCGGCAAGTTCGCTTTTCATTTCATTCAGAAAAGAAATAGCAGCCCTAGCACTGCTCAAAAACTGGGCATAAGAAAAACGGTTTATCCCCTTCATTCCGAAACGTTCATATTTACTTGACTTTTCGCCCCATTTCAGAGCAACACGCCTGCCCATTTTTAGCATAGTGTTCTTCAAAACCGCTTCCTTCTCATTCTTTTCTTCTGTTGCGGTCATCACATCACCAGCGTAAAAATCATCAGTGGAAAACCTTTCAAATTCATCTCCGAGTTCTTTCAACTCTGCAATTTTATCTTCTGTAATTCCAAATTCAAGCAAATCTGCCTGGTCACGAAGCAAAATTGAATGAAAATGAGAGACAAACATACAAAGACCGCCATCTGTTATTAAATAATTCCTGTTCAAATTAATTCTCGACATAAAAATCCTTTAAAAATTGATTTAAAAAATATGAAAATCAACAATAGAATATTAAATGTTTTGATTTTTTACTCCTTTGTTTTGTTTTTTTACTTCTATGTTTTGTTTTTTACTATTATGTTTTATTTTATTATTCTTATGTTTTGTTTTATTACTATTTTGATTTGTTTTTTACTATTATGTTTTATTTTTTTACTTCTATTTTTTATTTAATTACTCTTATATTTTGTTTTATTACTATTTTGTTTTGTTTTTTTTTGATTATATTTATTAATTTAAGAATAAAAAAACAAATAAATATGATAAAAAATAAGAATATAATAATAACAAATATAAATAAAATAATAATATAAATAAAATGAATAGTAATAAATATTTATAAAAAACTGATAAATATAAATATAATTATAAATAGTATTTATAATTAAATAATAAAATAAATAGTTAAAATAAAAAAAACAAAGTAAATGTTAAATAAGTAATGGATTTTTACTTTTAATGATAAAATTTCGAATTTTATTAATGATTCAAATGAATTTGAAAGATAGAATAGTATTTATAAAAAAAATTATTCTATTTTTTCTGATAAAACTTTTCTTTCTGAAGAAAAGCGAGGTATTTTTAAGGTTATTGATAAAGCAGCAGAAGGGATTTTTTGCTTTGCGGGAAATGACAAATTTGTTTTTTTCTCTTTCTCAAGTTGAACTTTTTCCAACAGGACAAACTGAAATGCAAATACCACAAATAAGGTGCTTTTCATTTAAGTTCTTTTGAGAAATTTTGCTGCAATTTTCTTTGCATTTATGAGCATCAAAAAACATATCGCGATATATGTTTACATTCCATAAAATTCCGTTAGCTGCCTGAGCAGGGCATTTTTCAACGCAAATACTACATTTTCCGCATCTGCTTTTATTAATTGGCTTATTTATAAATTCCGGCTTTTCTCTTAATAATAAGCTTGCCAATCTAAGCCGTGGACCAAAACGTTTGGTAACTAATAAATCTGTCTTTCCAATCCAGCCCAAACCAGCCCGGGTTGCAATCAATTTATGAGATATTTCATAAGTCAAATTGTCGATAAATCCTTTGTATCCTTCAGATAAAACTGAAATAGTTGGGCTGACCACTAAATTGGAAATATTAGCTTTGTTCAGTTCATTTGAAATCAGTTGAGTTACTTTAGCCAATTCTGAATTTATAAAATTATAATGCTCCAAATATTCAAAAGTCGGACCGTCTTCAATTAAATCAATTATTTTGTCATCTAATTTCCGACCAATAGAAACTCCGTAAGAAAAATCACTGAATTTTGGCAATAATAATCCGTTTAAATCAGCAAATCCATAGATAAAATTTTCGTCTAAAATATTTTCAATAATTTTTTGAATCATTATTTGAATTTTTAGTTGTGAAATGATAATTCATATTACGTATTCCCACTCTTGAGAGCTAACGATTATACACATCTTTAATACTTGCTGCTATTCTACTTATCCCGTAGGGATAAAATATTTGTAGCAATGATTTTTTTAGGTTCTTTTTATTCCGTAGGAATTAAATATTTAATAGCTTTTTTAATATATAATCCCTACGGGATAAGTATAGTCAAGGATTGTCACTGTTACAAATATTTAATTCCTACGGAATAAAATTCAAAGACACTAAATTTTTTTCTGCTCCCAATTATAGAACTAAGACTTGAGTATAATCGTTAGCTCTTGAGAGGGAAATAAGAAAGGTGGATTTAAAAACATATTTCCCAAACCTTTTATCTTCTAAAGAGGGGAATATATAAGATTAAATGATAATTAATTGACCACCTGCGGAATATTAGACACACGTTTATCTCGCATTTGTTTAGCAACATCTCTTAAATCAACGAATTTATCCTGCTCATCAACAATTTCAACTCCGAGTATTGTTTCCAGGACATCTTCCATAGAAATAAGTCCTTCAATACCGCCGTATTCATCAACAACAAGGAATAAATGCTGCCGTTTTTGAAGGAACAGTTCAAGGACATTATCTAATTCAGCATTTTCAGGAATAAAATGAATATCTCTTGAAATTTCCCGTAATTTTTTATCTGTTTTTCCAGAAAGTGCGTTATGCATTACATCTTTAGAAAGGACATAACCAACGACCCCATCATCAAGCGATTCCCCTTCCCAAATTGGGAAACGTGAATACATCTGGATTTCAGGTAAAGCTAAAATTTCACCAACAGTTTTGTCAGCTTCACAGCTGAAAACAACAGTTCGGGGCGTCATCACATCAGAAACAAACACTTCACTGAATTTCATAATATTTTTTAAAATCCTGTATTCACCTGCATCTAATGACCCCTCTTCCCTTGCGTTTTCAACCATTTCGCTTAACTCTTGCATTGCTTCTTCACGTGGGTTTCCATAAATTTTATTGTCGATTTTTTCCTGCATTAAACTAAAGGGTTTTATGACCAGTGATAAGAAAACCAGAACTGGACAAATCTTTAAAGATATACTATTGGCGTATTTTTTTGAAATACTATGAAGTAATGCACGTAATAAAAAAATTATCAATAATAAAATTATATTTGATAATAATATATAAGTCCAAAAGAAATTGTTATTTATAAAAACACGATTTATTGCAGTAAACGCTATAATATAAAAAGAAATCTCAATAAAAAAGGAACTGTGGTAAAGTTCATCGAAATGTAATTTAATTGATTGCAAACATTTTGCTTTATTAGAATCAATTTCTAAATTTTGTTTTAATTCTTCCTGTGAAAGATATGATATTACTGTTGTTAGTGACGATATAATTAAACCAATGAGTATGAAAGCTGATGAAGCCGATATATAATAGTCCATTTCTGAAAGAGTAAATCTCTCCTAATATTTTACATATTTATTCTTACAAATATACAACAAATTATATACCAAATAAATATAGTTTCTTTGAAAATATAAATTTATTCAGAATAAATTGTCATTTTGAACCAGCCGTATAAAACAAGAATTTTATTTAAATAGAGATGACATAACGAAAAGTGTAATTCTGAAACAGTGCTTTTCAGTCATACTATCAGCAAGCTGATAGCATGACAATAGATAAGTCATGCTATCAACTTGTTGATAGTATGACTGAGAAAAGATATCATCTCCATTTAAAATAAAAATCTTCTTTTATAATGGGGTTCAGAATGACATAAAAAATTATCAATTATCAATTATCAATTATCAATTATCAATTATCAATTAATGTCTTAGCTTTCTATTTCGTCAAAATCTTTTAATCTCGGTAAATCATCAAGGGCTTGCAGCCCGAATACTTTAAGGAATGTATCAGTAGTTTTGTAAAGAAGTGGTTTGCCGACTACGTCTTTTCTTCCGGCAGTTTCAACAAGATTCTTTTCAACAAGAGAGTTGATAATTTCAGATGAGTTTACTCCTCTGATTTGTTCGATTTCAGGTTTTGTAACCGGTTGTTTATAAGCAATGATTGAAAGAGTTTCGATAGACGCCTGGGTTAATCTTTTCTTTATTTTATTACTAAAGAGTTTTTCGATATACATTCCAAACTCCGGACGGGTAGCATATTGGAAACCACCGGCAATTTCTACAATTCTAAAAGGTCTATTGGTGCTAATGAGTTCTTCGTTTATTTCATTAATCAAATCAATAAAAAAATCATTATAATCTTTTTGCTTATTTTTTAATTCATCAGATTCAATAACTAATTCTTTCTCTTCACTTAATTTTTTTGATGATTTCAACTTATCACCGGTAACAAGAATGCTAAAAAGAGATTTTATTGTTATTGGCTCTTCAGCAGCAAAAATAATGGCTTCTAATGTTGCTTTTTGTTCGTTTTTAGATAAATTTAAAAAGTTGAAACCCGATGCTTCTATTTGTTTTTCCATTTATAACCTTAGAAATAAGAACTACCAAGGGGTATTAACTTGTACTGGATTCAAATCAGGAACTTTATCTTCAAATTTTGGTCTTAATGCAGAAGTTAAATAAAACTGCACATTTCTGCGTTTTAAAGCAGGAACTTCAGCCCATGTTACGTAAACGCCAAGGTGAAAAAAAGCCATCATAGCAAGGTCGCGTTTGTGCCTTGAAAGTTCTTCTACTATATTTCCACTTCCAACCCTAAGAACTAATCTGTTTGATGCTGTTTTACCAGACCAAATAATGTAAACCCCTGTTAATGATTTAATTTCTCTTGTGGTTAAATCAACTTTATTTAATTCACACCAAACATCTCCCTGACACTTATACCAAAGTACTTCCATTTGTTTTCTCTTTATTGTTTAGCAATATTTTATTAAGTAAAAAAAAATTCTTAATTTTGAAACTATAATTAAAATAATTTTCAATAAAGTTGCAAATTAGTTTTTTTTTTAGACATTTTCAATAGAATTTATATTTTATTTCTACAAATTTAAAAAAAATATGAAAAGAGAATTCCAAAAAGTATATCAGCCGCAAGAACTTGAAAAGAAATGGTATGATAGCTGGCAAGAAACGAAGATTTATAATTCAAGTTCAAAATCTACAAAAACACCTTACAGTATTTTAATGCCTCCTCCAAATGTTACTGGTATCCTACATTTTGGACATGTACTCAACATTACGCTTCAGGATTTATATATTCGCTGGAAAAGAATGAATGGTTACGAAGTATGCTGGTTCCCCGGAACTGACCATGCCGGAATTGCAACTCAAACAAAAGTTGAAAAAGAACTACTTAAGGAAAACCTGAATAGAAATGATATAGGCCGCGAAAAGTTTTTAGAACGCGTCTGGGACTGGAAAAATAAATATGGTGCTGTGATTTTAAAACAAATGCGTTACCTCGGAGTTTCCTGCGACTGGGATAAAACTCTTTTCACTATGGACGAAAGCGCATCAAACGCAGTCAGGCAAGTATTTATCCGACTTTTTGATGAAGGATTAATTTATAAAGGAAAACGAATTATAAACTGGTCTCCTCTTGCTCAAACTGCTCTTTCTGACGAAGAAGTAGAATTTAAAGAAGTAAAAGAACATCTTTATACTTTAAAATATTATTTTGAAAATTCAAGTGAGTATTTAAAAGTTGCAACAGTCCGCCCGGAAACAATATTTGGCGATGTTGCTATTGCCGTAAATCCCGAAGATGAACGCTTTACTCATTTAGTTGGGAAAAAAGTAATAATTCCACTAACAAACAGAGCAATTCCTATTATTACTGATAATTATGCTGACCCAAAATTCGGCACAGGTTGTGTGAAAATCACACCGGCTCACGACACTAATGACTTTGAAGTTGGCTTACGTCATAACCTCGAAGTATTAAACTCTTTCAATCCAGACGCAACGCTAAACGAACTTGCCGGAGAGTTCAGCGGACTTGACCGTTTTGTTGCCAGAAAAAAAATAGTAGCCAACTTAAAAGAACTTGAACTTATTGAAAAAATTGAAGATTACACTCATAATGTTGGCTTTTCTCAACGTGGTGGCGAAGCAATCGAACCTTATGTTTCAAGTCAATGGTTCGTTGATATGAAAACACTTGCTGCTCCAGCTCTTGAGCTTGTCCGCAATGGGAAAATCAATTTTTATCCGGCACATTTCACTAAGATATACGAACACTGGATGGAGAACATTCGCGATTGGTGCATTTCCAGACAGCTTTGGTGGGGTCACCGAATCCCTGTTTATTACGCTCCTGATGGAAGATTTACTGCTGCTAAATCTGAAGATGAAGCAAAAATTAAACTTGGACTTGATAGCAATGTCAGTTTAGAACAGGACCCTGATGTTTTAGACACATGGTTTTCTTCATGGCTTTGGCCTCTAACTACAATGCGATGGCTTTTTGATGGAAAAACTGAAGATACTGAAGATTTACTGAAATTTTTGCCAACTGATTTACTTGTTACTGCACCAGACATAATTTTCTTCTGGGTAGCCCGTATGATTATGGTTACTTCCAAATTTAAAAATGAAATTCCTTTTAAGGACGTTTATTTTACTAGCACTATTAGAGATGGCAAAGGACAAAAACTTTCCAAGTCACTCGGTAATTCTCCCGACCCAATTAATATTATTGATAAATACGGTGCTGATGCAATTCGTTTTACTATAATTTTCCTTTCTCCTCTTGGACAGGATATAAAAATGGATGTTAACGTAGAACAGCAAGATATACCGTCAATGGAAATTGGTCGTAACTTCGCTAATAAAATCTGGAACGCTTCCCGTTTAATTCAGATGAAAGCCGAACAATTTATTGAAGCAGAAGACCTTAATCAAGTTAACTCTTTAGACGATTCTCAACTATCACTTGCAGATAAATGGATTCTTTCACGTTTACATTCAACTATAAAAAGCATTTCCAATAGTTTAGATTCTTACAGAGTAGATGAATATTCAAAAACCTTATATGATTTTATTTGGAGAGATTTTTGCGACTGGTGGCTTGAAATATTCAAAATCCAGTTGAATGAAAGTCAAGACAATGCTTATTCAAAAGCGCTAATCAAATTTGCTCTTAATATATTTGATAATATTTTGAAATTGCTCCATCCTGTTATGCCTTTCATAACTGAAGAAATTTATCACATTTTAAATGATATTCCAGACGAAAAAAGCATCTCTACTGAAAATTCTCCAGTTTTAAATGCTCAATTTATAGCACCTGAAATTGAACAGAAATTTGAACTTTTTCAATTGATAATTGAGGAAATACGTAGAATCCGAGCAAATGCAGGAATTGCTCCAAGCCAAAAAGTTCCTCTCTTTATTTCTTGTAAAGACAGCGAACAAAAGGAGTTTTTTGCTCAACAGGAAAAAAATATTCAATCTTTGGTAAAAACATCTGAACTTAATATTGGAATTGGTATTGCCAAGCCGGAGAACTCTCTTTCATCTGTTGTCCGTGAAATTGAAATATTCATTCAACAGGAAGCAATGGATATGGAAAAAGAGCGTGAGCGGTTAAATAAAGAAATTGAGCGTTTAGAAAAAAATATTCAGGGGTCTGAAAAAAAATTGAGCAATGAAAGTTTTGTTTCTAAAGCTCCGGAAAATATTATAAGCTATGAACGGGAAAAACTTGCTAGCATGAAAGAATCTTTAGAAAAATTAAAAGCAATGTTAGTTGATTAGTTTTTTTAGCTTTCGCAAAGCCAGAGAAACTTCATAAAGGCATATATATTAGTAAGATGTCCTACATCTCGGAAATGTAGGACATCTATGTTTCATTAAATTAAGGTCTTCCTTTATCGTATAGTTCATATTGACAGACAGTATTGAACTATTGGAACTCCACATAAATATTTGATAAAAAATAACTTCCACTAAATCAATCTTCATCAAAAAGCATTGTCAATAAAGCCATACGAACAAATAGTCCGTTATGTGCCTGACGGAAATATGCAGCTCTTGGGTCAGAATCGACAGTTGGATTAATTTCGACAGAGCGGGGAAGAGGGTGCATAATTATTGAATCATATTTCATTTTTTGTAAAACAGTTGAATCAATATTAAACGTTGATAAATCCTGTTCTTTATTCTTTAGCCGTTCTCTTGGAATGCGGGTTTGATAAACTACATTTACTCTGTTAATAATATCTTCAGTCGTATTAGAAAGCTGATACCAAACATTTTTTTCCTCTAAATGCTCTAAGATATCCTGCTTGATTTGTAATTCATCTGGAGCAATAAAATAAAGCTTTACTCTGTCAAATTTACTTAACAGGTATGCAAGTGAGCGTGCCGTTCTTCCATGGTCTAAAGAGCCAATGATTGCAACTGAAAGTCCATTGAGGGTATGACATTCATTGAAAATAGTAAATAAATCAAGTAATGCCTGAGTAGGATGCTGCCCACCCGAACCATCGCCAGCATTAACAATCGGAACTGGAGAAACTGCTGCAGCCCGCTTAGCCCCACCTTCTTCATCATGACGCAATACAATAGCATCACAATAATTTGAAATGATTTGAATAGTATCTTCAAGCATTTCTCCTTTTATTTCAGAAGAAAATTCTGTTGCCTGCTCTGTGGAAATGACGCTCCCACCAAGCCGATACATTGCCGATTCAAATGAAAAACGTGTCCGGGTGGAAGGTTGATAGAACAGATTACACATTATTTTGTTGTGGTAATCTCTTGTGCCTCCACGGGCTACGATTTTTTTCATCTGGTTTGTTCGTTCAAAAAGTTCCATTAGCATAGGAACTGTGAACTGTTGCGATTCTACGATGTGTTTTAGTTTCATTTTGTTTATTTGTTTATTTGTTGATTCGTTTATTTGTTTATTCGTTTATTTGTCTGTTTAGTTTTGAATAATTTGAATTAACTAATGCATTTAGTTTGTTTGACAATTCAAAAATAGTATTTCTAAGTTCATTAACTTGGTCATTCTGGATAAAATTGAGTTCATTTGCAATGAGAACCTGTGAATATAATTCATTCAAAGAGCTAAAAGCTATATTATAAAAATGTATTTGGTCTTTAGTAGATTTTCTGGAACTTCCTTCTGCTATGTTTGACGAAACAGATATTGCCGCTCTGTTCATTTGAGATGTTAAACAAAATAATTCTTTTTTAGGAAAAATGTTTGTTGTTTGATAGATTTTTAAAGCTAAATTTTTTGCTAAATGCCAAACATCAAGTTTTTCGAATGAAAATTTAAAATTACTCATTTTATTGTTTTATTTCATATTATTTAATTCAAATAAATCTTTATTGTTCTTAAATCATTTAAAGTAATAGAATAATATCAATAATTTAATTTATTTTATTAATTTTCATAAATGCTGCATTTGTGCTACAAACAAAACTACAACTTTTAGAGTATAACAAACAAACAAATTATCAAATTATCAAATTATCAAATCAACAATTCAAACAATTCAACAAATCAACAAATCAACTATTCAACAATTCAACAATTCAACTATTCAACAATTCAACAAATCAACAATTCAACAATTCAACAATTCAACAAATCAACAAATCAACAAATCAACAGATTCTACTCCAGATAAACTCCGGCTCCAATAAAAAACTCTGTTCCACTAATTTTTTCAACAAATACTAATTTCTTCTGCTCAATTCCATTTTTTGGATTGATATAATAATATTCAGTATTGCCAGAACCATTTTTCTTTATAATTTCAACCATCTGCCTAACAGGATAATTCCCTTTAGTGTCTTTATAATCGACTAAACTAGTTCCTTCGTATTGCTTGCTTGTTGGGAAAACAATGCTAAAATGATTAGTATCGTCAACAAAGAAATATCCTGATTTATCGTTATAGAAACGAAGAGAATCCATATAAGTTTTCATAAACTCAATTTGTTCATCTTTGGTGAAGTTGTTAGTTTGAAAAAGATAAGAAAGTCCTAAAGCAGTTGCCTGAACAGCATTACGGGTAATTTCCTTTTCCAAACCTAATTTAGTAATGCTCCAGCCATTCAAAAAACTTTTAAAGAAACCGGTTCCAACAAAATATTCGGTATTGCTAATCAATCTTATGTATGCAATTTTTTCTTCGTTAGCACCACTCGAAGGATTAACCCAATAATGACTTATGACACCTTGTCCAGATTTCCTTAAACTATCTCGCATCTCATACGCGAAATATTTACCATTAGCATCTTGGTCGTTAAGATGATTTGTCCCAATATAGCTTTTGAGTATTGGAAGGGCTATATTTGTCATAGTAGTATCATAGCAGTATAGATAGCCGGAATTATCAGAGAAAAATCGTATTTTCTCTAAATAATCTCTTATAAATTGGGCTTTATTGATACTTGAATAATTCTCTGAATTAAATATATACTCTAATCCGTCATCAATAGTATTGGTAACTGTTTTCACAATTTGCAAATGTGCATTGAAAGAATCAATCAGTTCCTCATTTTTTGGTGCATTGCAGTCATCTGAACAGGAAGTTATGAAAAAGATAGCTATTACTATCTGAATTAAACATATTTTTATTTTATTCTGAAACATAAATTGAAAAAATAGTAGTAAAAAAAACAAACTTAAAATATTTTAGTATAATGCAACAAGCATAATAAATTAATATTAATTTTGCTTACAAAACCAAATATAAAATTACTAAACTTTGAGTAAGTTTCCAAACTTTAGGAATTGCAAAAATTTTTATATTAAAATACAAATTATATAATTTTTCATACCAGAAGTTTAGCAATTTAAATATTTTATTATAAAAAAGCATTTTGTACAAATATAGTTATATCGTATTTTTGTTTATTGATTAGTTAATTTTCGGATTTTAAAATAGAATATGGCTACTTTACACTTAGGATTTTTAGCTTCTCATAGCGGAAGCAACATTCAATCAATCATAGATGCAATCAAAAAAAAATTACTTGATGCAGATCCCTGCGTAATTATTTCAAATAATTCAAAAGCTTACGTTTTAGAAAGAGCAAAAATAGAAAATATTCCTTCTTATCACATAAGTTCAATAAAATATCCTGAGCAAGAACAACTCGACAATGCAATAATTGAGCATCTCGAAAAGCACGGCGTTGATACTGTAGTTTTAGCCGGCTATATGAAACTGCTTAGTAAAACAGTAATTGAACATTTTAACGGTAGAGTACTAAATATTCATCCTGCTCTTCTTCCTAAATTTGGAGGTGCATCAATGTATGGAATGGCTGTACATCAGGCAGTAATTGAAGCTGGAGAAATCGAAAGCGGTGCAACAATCCACCTTGTTGATAATAACTATGACAGAGGAAGAATACTAGCTCAGGAAATTGTGCCAGTTTTTCCTGATGACAGCCCGGAAATACTTGCTGCCAGAGTTCTTGAAATTGAGCATCAGATTTACTGGAAAACTTTGCACAGAATTTCAATAGGTGAAATTGTAATCTAATGCCAAGTAGCTTTTTATACCAAACCGATTACAATAATAGCAATATAATATTTCATTCCTAGAGTAGTTATTAGTTAAAAGACTTACTATCTTATGTCATTCCGAACTCCATGATAAAGCAAGTGCTTCATTATAATAGAGATGACAAAATGTGTCATTCTGACGGATGTCAGAATGACAAACAAAGATGTCA
>DAIOVK010000037.1:0-13218 GCA_036759045.1 Kapaibacterium sp. (SeqCode)
TAATGGAATAATTGAGATTGGAGAGTAGTTAATTATTAATTATTAATTATTAATTATTAATTGCTCAACTTTCTTAGCGTAGTAATTCGTTAAAAGACTTACTATCTTGTGTCATTTCGAAACGAAGTGAGAAATCTCATAAGTCATTGTTAACACAGGATTTGTATAAAATGAGATGTCCTACATCTTGCAGATGTAGGACATCTTTATCTTTGCGGTATAAATGGTTTGTGAGATTCCTAACTTGAACCTTTTCTGGATAATTTGCGCAATTATTCGGTGCGAGGCAAATCTCCCAACTCTTTAATTTTCGTTATGGGGGCTGGAGTTCTGTTCTTATTTCAAAATTTCATTATAATAATAGTTTTCCAATATACTTTTATGACTTGCTTCTTCATCAGCTAATTTCAAGAAAACATTTTTTAAATGAACATCAAGATATTTTTCTGCAATTGCTGAATAAAGATTAAAAGATTTCTCTTCGCGCTTCATTGCAATTTTTATTATTTCATTTAAGTCGTTTTTTTCAGAATCCTCAACCTGAAAATCAGATAATTTTAATTTTCCTGCACTTTCGCTATCAAAAGCATTAGAGTTTTCATTAAAAATCTTTTTTAGAATATTAATATGGTCTTTTTCCATTTCTTCCAACTCTTTAGTAAGATTTTTTAAAGAAGGAGAGTTCGTCTTTAACTGCAAATCAGAATAGAACTGAGCAGCTTCAATTTCTCTGTTTATTGCAAATTCAATAATATTCTGCAAAACACTGCTTTTCATAATCCATCAATTATTTTGATGGTGGAACAAAAACTCTGCTCTTTAATTCATTATCAATCATAATTAAACCGCCCTTAAAATCGCCCATCATTTCAAGTCTTCTTAAAGTATCTTCTACGCTGGCTTCTTCTTCAATTTGTTCTGTTATAAACCATTGGAGCATAATTGAAGTTGCGTGGTCATTTTCTTTTAAAGATAAATCTGCTAAATTATTAATAGAAGCGGTTACAGCTTTTTCGTGTTCCAATGTTGCCTTAAATACATCAATTACTGATGACCATTTTGCCTGAGGTTCTGCGATTTGTGCAATTTTTACCTCTCCACCTCTTGAAACGACATAATCAAAAAATTTCATTGCGTGGAATGTTTCTTCCTGTACCTGAACTTTCATCCAATTGGCAAAACCATTTAAATTAATTGAATAAAAATATGCTGCCATGGATAAATATAAATTTGAAGAGTACATTTCTTTTGCAATTTGGCTATTGATTGCATCTACGATTGTTTGGTTTATCATATATTTTCCTTATTCAAAATTAAAAATATTATTTTAAATATGACGTGAAGCTTATTTTATTATTTTTTCCTTCAATTATGCAATTCTTTAAATTATCAAAATAGCAAAACTTTAATCTTGTAAATCCGAAACGAAGTGAATGACAAGTCATACTATCAGCAAGCTGATAGCATGACAAAAGAAAGAATAAAAGTCATGCTATCAACTTGTTGATAGTATGACTGAGAACAAGAATTTGTGAGATTTCTAACTGACTCTCGAAATGACATAAAATCGGAATAATAAAAACAACTTGGTACAAATCCACATTACCCTTTTTCTTCTTCTTCGCCTTCTTTTCCAAAAATATCGTCAGCCATCTCTTCTTTTTTATGCTTTTCTATTTTTGCTTCTATTAAAAAGATTAATTCCTGAGCAATGCTGCGTCCCTGCTCTGATATAAACTGAATATTTCTGTTTATATCAATAAGATATGCACCGGAAGCAATATTCATTGGATTCTTTTGCATTAAAGCAATAATTAACTGAAAATTTTCTTTGCTTAGGTTTTTAATTTCGCTTGCAATCTTTAACGCCTGCATTGCTAATTCTACGTCTGAAAAGATAAATGAATCAAGGACTTTATTTATTAGAGTAACAGACAAATCGCCGGTTTGAGCGAGTTTTGTTTCTTCAGTCAAATTTTGGAAACTGCTCATATCTAAAACATTTTTTGCAATATTTGTAGATAAATCTCCGATGAGTTCCATATCATCGTTAATGGAATAAGCAGACATAACAAGCCGCAAATCCATTGCCATCGGCTGATGTAGTGCAAAAATCCGTAAGCACTGCTTATCAATTTTGGAATCTAACTTATCAACCTTATCATCGTGTTCAATTACGATTTGAGCAAGTTCCGTGCTGTTCGAGGTCAATGCTCTGATTGCATACTCAACTTGTTCCTGCACTAAACTACCCATTTTCACTAAACGAAAGCGAAGTTTGTTTAACTCTTCGTCAAACCTTTTTATAATATGTTCCTGAATGTCTGCCATTTTTTTTATCCTAAAATTATGCAATATACCAAATATTTTTAACCAAATCTACCAGTTACGTAATCTTCGGTTTGTTTTTTTATTGGATTTGTAAAAATTGTTCGCGTTTTATTAAACTCAATCAATTCTCCTATATAAAAGAATGCTGTCCAATCGCTTACTCTCGCTGCCTGCTGCATGTTATGCGTTACAATTACAATCGTATAATTTTGCTTGAGTTCCAAAATTAATTCTTCGATTTTTGCAGTAGAAATTGGGTCTAAAGCACTTGCCGGCTCGTCCATAAGTATTATATCCGGCTCAATAGCCAGTGCCCTTGCAATGCAAAGACGCTGCTGCTGCCCACCAGATAAGCTGAGTGCAGATTCTTTTAAGCGGTCTTTTACTTCGTCCCAAAGTGCTGCCTGCTTTAAACTATACTCAACTTTTTCTTCAAGTTGGGTTTTGCTGGTAACCATTCCATTGACTCTTAATCCATAAGCAACATTCTCGAAAATTGTTTTTGGGAACGGATTTGATTTTTGGAATATCATACCAATTTTTTTGCGAAGGTTTACTGGATTGACTGTCCTATCGTAAATATTAATACCGTCAATTTTTAGCTCGCCCTCAATCTTAATATTATCAATTAAATCGTTCATTCGGTTTAAAAGACGCAAAAAAGTGGACTTTCCGCAACCCGATGGACCAATCAAAGCAGTAACCTGATTGCTTAAAATATTCATTGATATATTTTTAAGGGCAATTTGCTCGCCATAGTAAAAGTTTAGATTATTCACTATTATTTTAGTTTTATCGCTTTCACTTTTTTTCTGCGGGTTTTCGCTTTGATATTCAATTTGAACGCTTATATTATTTTCAATTTCTGGCATAAATTATCCAAATCATATTAAAAAACAGATGTTTTATATTTTTTACGCAGATTAGTGCGAATTTTCATTGCTGTAATGTTTAGCAAAATAACAATTGCAATTAAAAGTAAAGTAGTCATATAAACCATTGGCAGAGCAGCTTCAATATTTGGTGACTGAAATCCAACGTCATAGATATGGAAGCCGAGATGCATAAATTTTCTATCCAGATGAATTAATGGCAAGTTCCAGTCAAGTGGAAGCGAAGGTGCTAATTTCACAACACCAGTTATCATTAGTGGAGCGACTTCCCCAGCAGCACGAGCCATTGCGAGTATTAAACCGGTTAAAATGCCCGGTGCAGCTGCCGGCAAAATAATTTTTTTCATAGTTTGCCATTTCGTAGCACCAAGAGCAAGCGATGCCTCTCTAATCCCACGTGGAATAGTTGCAAGTGCCTCTTCTGTAGCAACGATTACAACTGGAACAGTTAGAAGAGCTAATGTTAGAGAAGCCCAAAGAATACCACCAGTTCCCCAGGTTGGTGTTGGAAGTAGTTCTGGATAAAAAAGTTTGTCAATCGTTCCTCCAACTGAATAAATAAAGAAGCCCAATCCAAAAATACCAAATACGATTGAAGGAACACCGGCAAGATTATTCACTGCGATTCTGACCGTTCTTACTAAAAATCCCTGTTTTGCATATTCCCGAAGATAAAGAGCTGCAAGCACTCCAAATGGAACTACGGCAATACTCATTAAAAGAACAAGCATTATTGTTCCAAATATTGCAGGGAATACTCCGCCTTCGGTATTGGATTCCCGGGGTTCATCAAAAATAAATTCGTATATTTTTGTGAAAGCAAAACCCAATTTTCCGAAAAATCCCATCTCGTTTGGTGAATAGTAATGAAAGATGTTGATTAACGGAATATTCGTTGTGTCGCCTGATGCAGTTGTTAATTTAATTGAATATGCTTTTGCAGTTTTATTTAATGAATCAATTTTTTCCTGAAGTTTTGTATATCCTTTTTGATAACTATCTATTTCTACGTAAAATGGCTTGGATTTTTCTTCAATAATTTTGTGTTCTTTTATATGCTTATTTTCGTATTCAACTTTCTTTATTTTTGTCCTTAATTCTTCAATTTTATAATTGATAGAGCCGATTTCATCTTTTTCAATTTTCTTTATTTCGCTTCTTAAATCTGATGCAATATCCAAATAATTTGGTAATATTTTCAATGCATCGGCTTGATTTTTTGTTATAGGAGTGCTATCTCTGTAAATATTTTGGAGGTAACCGAAGAAATTCCCAAATTCCAATCTTTCAAAGCAAAGAGCATTTCTGGGATTGTTATCAATTTTTTTAATTTCACTTTCATCAAGCCAAAGGAAGTCAAAACCATATAGCTCGCGATTACCAACTTTGAACTGAATTCTTTTAAGCCCTTTGCTTTGCAGAGAATCGTCCAAATTTGCGAGAGGAATTTTTTCAGTAGTCATTTTCTGCCCTATATAAGCTCTGCCGTCATTGGTTTCAACTTTAACAATATTTTGAGGCCAGAAATAATCGCTCCCATTAATTATAATCAGATACAAAATGCCGGTAATCATAACCAAACTGACGCCCAGACCCAGTCCGGTCATCCAGATAAATAAATCGCCTGATTTGAAAAATTCTTTCATAATTTATATGTGCATATATTTTTTTCTTAAACGCTGACGAACAATTTCAGCCACAGTATTAATAATAAATGTCATAATGAAAAGCAAAGTTGCCGAAAGGAAAAGCACGCGATAAAGTGTGCCAGCCATTGGTGCCTCCGGTATTTCAACTGCGATATTTGCTGAAAGAGTTCTCATTCCGTTAAACAAGCCGAAATCAAGTATAGGAGTGTTTCCAGTTGCCATAAGCACAATCATTGTTTCACCTATTGCCCTACCAAAACCAACCATAATCGCTGAAAAAATACCCGGCGAAGCTGTCGGCAAAACGATTCTTACTGCGGTTTGCCAGCGGGTAGCACCAAGAGCAAGAGACGATGATTTTAAATGCTCGGGAACGCTCGTTAACGAATCTTCGCAAATTGTAAAAATGATTGGAATAACTGCGAAACCCATTGCAAAACCAACTATTATTGCGTTCCTTTGGTCATAACTTACATCGAAAACAGCTTTTAACCAGGTTCGGAAGTCGCCCTGAAGAAACATATCTTCAAACACTGGTCCAAGCCAGTACGCAATGAAACCGGATATAACTAACAACGGAATTATAAAAACTATTTCCCAGCCATTGCCAATAAATTTCCCAGTTAGTTTTGGAAGCTGCATCCATACGAGAACAGCAACTAAAATAAGTGCCGGCATAATAAAAAACATTACAAACACAGTCGGAAGATACTTTTCCAGAACAGGTGCGAGCCAAATACCTGCAAGAAAACCGATGACAACGCTTGGAAGGGCTGCCATAATTTCTACTACCGGTTTGATTATATTTCTGATTTTCGGATGGGCAAAAAGTGATGTGTAAATTGCACCGAGCAAGGCAATTGGAATTGCAAAAATTAGTGCGTAAAGAGTGCCTTTAACGGTGCCAATAATCAGCGGAATCAGTGAAAGCTTCGGCTCAAAGTCATCGCTTCCGCCAGTGGACTGCCAGACGTATTCCGGCTTTGCATATCCTTCATACCATACTTTTCCGAATAAAGTATTTACAGTTACTTCAGGATGAGGAGCGTCAATTTGGTATAATACAATATTGCCATCAGCAAGAAGCACAGCAGCACCGTCATTTTTTGGCGAATAGCTAATATCAATGATTTCGCTTTCGGCTGCTTTTAGCTCAACTATTTTCCTTTCACTTGTTAAGTGCATCAATTGCACCAACCCGTTTTTTGTGCCAACGATAAAAGTTTTATTGCGTTTCGATGATGTGATGCTGGTTATTTCAGAATTAAGAGTTCCAAAATAATGTGTTTTCTTTAGTTTCCAGCCGTATTCTGATTCTTCATCATTTACAATCATTAGTGAAAACAAATTGCCTTTTGAATCGCCTACTACTATTGATTGGTCTCCAAAAACAAAGTTCATTGAAGAAATCAAGACATCTTTTGGTAAATCTGCATTAAAGGTTTGAATTAACTGGGTTTGTCCATCATCTTTATTGAAACTAAAAAAGTAAATTCGCCCTGATTCTGTTGCGATTAAAACTTTTGAAACGGAGTTATCTACATCGAAAGTAATGATTCTTTCTTTTATTTCATCGCTGAAATGAAATTTATGCTGAATTGTGTCGAATGTTTCTTCTAATTGATTTTCGTTGATTTGCCGGTAATCTAATTGCAAATCGTTATCGTTATAAAGTAAAGCAAGTAATCTGCTGTTTTCGCTTGGAACGCGATATTTCATTTTGATAATTTCACTCGTTTTTGCAGTATCCAATCGCAGATATTCAATATTATTTACAACAGGAGTGATATGCCTTGTTTCATCTTCATCAAAAGTAACCTCATAATCAATTTTTGCCAGTATTGTTCTGCCTAAACTAGTGGAAAGAGCTAAATTGTTATTTTGAAGTGTTTTTGAAAAGGAGCTAATTTTTTCATTTTCAAGTAATTCAAATTGCTCGCTTTTCAAAATTTCTTTATTTTCGACTTTAATGAAATCTACTTTACCGGAATCGGTTACAGCGAAAAGAATTTCCTGATATTCGTCAATACCAACAAGCAATGGTTTCGATTGGTTTAGTGCTATTTTTGCTTTTTGGTTTGTTTCCGCAGAAAGCCAAAGTGGAAGTGATTCGCCAAATACAAAAATAAGAATGCCAAGGACTGCTACTATTGTTACGATTCCACCGATATAAATGGTGTGTTTTGCAAGTTTGTCGTAAAAAAGGACTTTTTTTAACTGAAAATCCTTTTCTTCTAATGAGCTTCTTTTATGCTCTTTCCCGGGAGTTGAATTTTTCCCCAATGTTTTTTACCAATTGTTAGTAAAACAATTACAAAATTAATATTTGAAAGTTCATTTAAAGTTAAGCAAAAGTTAATTTTGTGTTAAGATAGCAGTCAACAATCAGCTATCGGCTTTCAGCAATTAATCATTAATCACTTATCATTAATGATTAAATTAGTTCATATAATAAGGGATAAAAAAAGTTTTAGCATCTTAGAAATTTATTCCGTAGGAATTATATATTTGTAACAAGAATAACCCTTGACTGTGCTTATCCCGTAGGGATTATATATTCAGAACTCCTGGACCCATTACGAAAATAAAGGAGTTAGAAGATTTGCCTCGTAAAGAATAATTTTGCAGTTATAAAACATATTTTTAATAGTTATTGGTCATTAGTCATTTCTCATTAGTGTATAACTACTAATGACTAATGACGAATAACTAATGACTAATGACTAATGACTAATGACTAATAGCTAACTGCTGACTGCCAAAAGCCGACTGCTGAAAGCAGATAGCTGAAATCCATTTAAAACGGCAGTGTTGCAGTCAAATTCCAACCAAAAAGTCCGGAAGCAACAGGTCCCACTCCCCAATGACAATCAAGCCCAAGATAAAATACATTGCTTATAAAAGTTGGTATTCGTCTAAGTCCAAAGCCAATTTCAGAATAAAAATTGCCATTAGTATCATTATATATTCCTTTTTGCGTTTTGTTTTCAAATTTACCTGATATAGCTTTTAAAATCAAATCTGGTCCTCTTCCTTCGTAAAGTGGTAGCCATAAAGCACGCCACCAAATATCAGTCAAATTGAAATTCACCTGTCCTACGTAAAATTCATTTCCTCCATAATGACAAATAGGAGTTGTATAAAAATAACCCATTGGGTTAATGAAAAGGGGCTTGTTCTTTAATTTGTATTGGTATTCCAAAGGAAAACTATTGTCCGCTTTTCCTGCCTGAGCAAACAATTCAAGTTTCATATCCTGAAAACCAGTTGGAATTAAAGGAATAGAGAGTTCAATGCTGCCTTGAACTCCGTTGTACTTTTCTTTTTTGGGAGTATATTCGCCCCAGATACTTGAAAACTTTATTTCATACATAAATTTTGAATTAAAAATTTGTGGCGAAATATTACCAATACTCAAATCAACAAAAAGATTTTTATAATTTCCTTCTTCAATAGCTGGATTGTCTCTCCAAATAGCTTCTGAGAAAATTGAATTGTCGGTAGTTTTATCCAAATTGAAATGTCTTGCTTCCTCATATCGTCCATTAATGCTTATCAAATCGAAGTATTTAGTACTAAGATTAACGCTCCAACCGTCTTTTTTAAAATAATCGAAATTATCTATGTGGAGAAAAGCAGCAGAAACTGTATTTAAAAACATTTCAGATTTCATCAAATCGCCCATCGGTTCAATTAAAGAAAAGCATTTTCCACTTAATTTTAAGTTAATACCAGAAAATTTTAGAGATGGGAAATTCAATTCCGTAGAGCCATAAAGCTTTTTCTGTCCAAATGAATAGTAAGCTAAATTATCGAAATTGAAATACCAAATACGTAGTTTTGGAGACAAGCCCAAATTAATAGAAGCAGTGCGGTTAAATTCAAGGAATGGACTGAACCAGGTATAATCAATAAAAGAAGAAGCTTGTTCTCCAAATATACTATTTGTGTCCTTAGTTGCTACAATGCTATCGATTTTTGCATAAATCCTTTTCTCTTTTTCACTAACTTCTGCAAAAGAGTTCTTTTCCCAAAATTCTTTATTGGTAGAATCAGCCATTTTGGAAACAGTAATCATAAAATTTCTGTTAACGTTAACAATTGTGTCGGCTTTAGCTTTCTCAATATTAACGGTATCACCCTGAACGTTTTCTTCAGCTAAAGCTTCTCTTTTGCTTTTGAACGGCTCTTCGTAAAAAGATTTCGGTAATTCAATATTTACTTTTGTATTGTTATAAATACTTACAGCATATACATCTACACTCACATCTAAAAACGATTTAATAATATCAACGCCAACTTTACCGTAAACGCTCAAATATGTTGGGTGCCAAATATTTTTTTGAATTTCAGAGAATTTTTGAGAGAAGTGAAGTGACTTAAAAAAAGTAATACCAGCATCTTTGGTCGGCTCTAAATCAATTGCAATCATATTGTAAGTGCCTTCTATTATTTTGATAGTTCCACGGAAAAGCGGATAAAGCCGGGTGCTTGGTTCAAATTCCAAAACATAAACAAATTTATCATCGAAAGTAGTTCTTTCTTTCAATTTAAAATTATAATAAGATAGTGCCTTTTTGCATAACGGAGTAGAAATCTTTGCGTTTAAAATTTCAATTTCTTCATCATAAAAATTAATGAAATTCCCTATTGCCAATATATTCGATTCGGGCTTCATATTTGCTGTCTGACGGCGTTCAGTAATATTGAACTGCGATTTTTTTAATTCTAAATCCTGCATTACATCAGAAAAAGTTTCTAGAATAAACATTTTATCTTCTTCATTAACTTTTCCTCCTATTGATGCAGAAAAAGAAACACTTCTCCCATCTGAAGAAGCAGATTCAATAAGAGAGCCGCCAGCTTCCATAGACAATTTTGAATATAGTTTTCCAGTAAAGGTTTTGATTTTGCTTAAATTTTCCTGCTTACGTTCTATTGCACGTCTAATAATTTCAGCCGGCTCAATTTCACCGACTACCTGAACTCCTTTAAGCATTACTGATGATGGTTTTAAACTAATAAACAGAGTATCTTTTATATTAGAATTGACGCTAACTTCCTTACTATCATAACCGATTGAGCTAATCCTCAGTTTTTGCTCTCCTGTTAAAAACGGTAAGCGGAACCTGCCATAGCTGTTTGTATAAGTTCCATTATTGGTTTTTAAAATCTGAATTGTAGCACCGGGCAAAACTGCTTTACTTTCAGAATCAATTACTTTGCCCACAACAGTATAGCTTTCTTCTGCACTTAAACATAAGCTATTAAGAATAATTAACATTAAGAAAACGATTTTTTTCATAATAATCCTAAACATATAATTATAAATGCTTTATTTCAAAAATACAAATAATTTCAATAAAATTAATGAACTAATTATATTACTAAGAAATTTTTTGGGCTGTTAGCTGTCAGCAATCGGCTGACGGCTATCAGCTTTAGGGGCATTAGTTATTGTTTTATGGTTATTAGTAATTTGTCATTGGTTGTTGGTATATTAAATCTGGTTATTGAGCGAAGTCGAAATGCCCGTTTTTACAAACTGGTATCCTGAACTATGATTTATTTGATTAAATGATTAAGAAAAAATCATTTCTTCATCACAAAAATCACAGTTCAAAGGAAAATAAGATTGTAGAAAGAAAAGATGTTCCACACTTTGAAAGTGTGGAACATCGGAAATAATAGCAACGTAGTTGCGTCATCGTAATAGAAATGATATCACTCCTACGGAGTTCATTCTTTCTTAATTTTTACTTTGCTATTAAGATAACACATCTACGATGTTTTTTTCTTTTCTTAACAAATTCAATTTTAAAAGGAAATTTCCTTCCCAAGTGCAACTTGGGAAGGAAAACAATTAGGAAAGTTGTCTTAATTATAGAAAACTCTACAACTCTTCGTTAATCCAATTAATATAATCACTATACTTCAATATGTTGTTTTGTATCCATTCTTTAGCTTTATCACTTAAAGAAACCAAAACTGAATAACCATAAGTTTCAGCAAATTCAGATTTTGCTATTTTCGAGAAAAAAGGAACATAAAAATCCCACCAAAGACCAGGTTTGTGCTCTTGTTCATTATTAATTAATAAATTAAACAAAAAGTTCGTATTAGAAACAAAAAGTTCTTCATCTGAATGAGTTTTGTCTATTGCTATATCAAATCCAAAGAAAATTATAAATTGTAAATCTATATTTCCAAATGTTGTATCAATATTTCTTGTGTATTCATCTGAAATATAGACATCAATTCTTCTACTTCTTTTTTTAACTTTTATGCCATTATATTGTTGAACCAATAAGTTTAAAACAGTTTTCGACATTTCAGTATTTGGCTCCAGAAAAAGAAAATAATGAAAACATAAAATGCTTTGAGTCCTACAATCCAATTCTTTCATTATTAATCCAAGAGTTAAATGGCTTGATGAATACGAAGGTTTTACTTGTATTGACTTTACCAGAGCATCTATAGCATCATCATATTTTTTTATTTTATAATAATTTAATCCTAAATTGTAGTATAGCAGATGGTTCGGACCAAATTTATTTATAGCTTCAACAAACAAGTCAATTGATTTTTCAGTATTTCCTGTTTCATCTAAGCATATTCCTTTGGATATGTATGCCTCTAATGCTAAATCCTTATTATTTTGTATTACTTTATCAAAATATTTTAAAGATGTCTGAATATATCTTTGTTTAAATAGCAACATTGCTAACTTATAATTAACTACTGAAGAATTTGAATCAATTTGTAATGCTTTTTTACAAATTATAACAGCTTCATCAAAATTCTCGTTTTCTTCAAAAGTTGCTGCAAGATTTATCAAGCTATCAATTTCTTGCTGAGAATATAGTGATGATGATGATGTGATTAAAAGAAAAGCTATAAAGAGTGCTTTCATAATATTTATTTTTTTATTATTAATTAAATGTAAATTATAAAATTTAAATAAATATAGCAACAAATTTTTCTTAAATTAATGAAAATTGTATTAATACATCTAATATTACGAAAAAATATTAGAAAAAGTTGCTTGAAAAAAGAATTGTTCCCACATTTCAAATAAGTTAAAATATAGTAGAAATAGAGATATATTACAATTAATGAATAAGTAAAACGTTTTATAATAATGTTTTATAATATTTAGTCTATATATGGAACAAGCAATAGTATCTACAAAATATCAGATTGTAATACCACAATCCATAAGGAAAGAATATAACATTGTTCCGGGACAAAGGGTTTTCTTTGTAAAAACAAGTAATGGAATTCAATTGATTCCGCAAATACCTTTAAATGAATTGTTCGGGAAATTAGAAGGAATCAACACAGAAATTGAAAGAGACGAGGACAGATTATGATTGTTATTGATTCTTCGTTTTGGATTGAGCTATTTGCCGGAACATCTTATGGAAAAATCATAAGAGATAACCTGGATTTTATCAATGGAAATTTTTTACTTCCTTCCATTATTATTACTGAAGTTTATAAAAAACTTCTAATCGAAACAGATAGCTATACTGCACTTCTTTTTACAACACAAATGAAAACGGGAAAAATTGTTGATTTGGATTTTGAACTGGCATTAAATTCAGCAATAGTAGGCAAAACATACAAATTACCACTTGCTGATTCCATTATTTATGCAACTGCTCTTGAGTATAATGCAATGCTATTTACTTTAGACAAGCATTTCAAAGACATACCCCAAGTTAAATATTTCGAGAAACTGAAAGCATTATAGTTACTCTTTTCTTAGAATTTTTTCTTAAATTGTTTTTTTTGAATTTTACATATTTAAAAAATGGAAACTCTCATTCAGTTAGACAAAACAGTTTTTGCTTTTTTTAATCAAACAATAGCTAATCCACTCTTCGATAAGTTTTTCCCATTTATTACAAATGGAGAGCATTGGGTTTTACTTTATGCTGTTATAATTATTTGGTTGCTTTGGAAAGGTGGAAGAAACGGAAGAATCTGCGTTCTTGCATTAGCATTAACAATTACATTAAGCGACGGAATAAACAGCAGATTAATCAAGCAAGCAGTTAATAGGGACCGTCCCTGTCATGAAACTGGAATGTATGTCCGTTCTTTAGTTCCCTGCGGAGGCGGGAAATCTTTTGCATCTTCTCACGCTGCAAATAACTTTGCTGCTGCTGTAATTCTTTCTTTCTTTTTTATAAAGATGAGATGGCTTTTCTTTTCAATAGCCGCATTGGTTGCTTTTTCAAGGGTTTATGTTGGGGTGCATTATCCAATAGATATAATATCTGGCGCAATAATCGGTAGCTTAATTGCATATTTGGTTTTATTTGTTTTGAAGAAAGTGA
>DAIOVK010000038.1:0-13066 GCA_036759045.1 Kapaibacterium sp. (SeqCode)
TTTCAGTAACAAAATTAGCTGGCACTGGCAACGCTCTTGACTTTGGCTTACAAACCCAAGCTGGCACTTATACCGTAACAGCAGAAAATTCAACAACTCTTTGCACATCGAATATGCCGGGCAGTGCTGTTATAACGATAAATCCAATACCGAATGCAGTTATAACTGGAGAAATAAGTGTGATTGTGGGTGATGAGGTCTCTTATACTGCTGAAAACGCTGATAATTCGTTATGTTATTGGTTTGTAACTAACGGAGAGATTATAGGCAGTTCCAATGCAAATCCTGTAACGATTAGGTGGACAAATGTTGGCACTGGGAATGTGAAATTAGTATTAGAAAATACGTTTTTGTGCAAGGATTCTACTGAAATCACTATCCAAATAGCTCCAAATTTTGAATATTCAATTCAAGGAGCTGATTCAATTTGCTTAAACACTGAAGCTAATTATACTATTTCTGGTGAAAATGGTTTTGACGTAGAGTGGACAGCTCAAAATGCAGTCATAATCGGAAATTCAAATGAAAAAAATGTTTTTATTAGTTTCAATCAAACGGGAATTGCTACGATTTTTGCAAGAATTACAAATAATGGAACAGGTCAAGTATTCAATCTTGAAAAATCTGTAACAGTTCTTGAACTACCAGAAGTTACTATCGTAGAATTTGCAGATGTATGCTTAAATGAATCAGAATTTGCACTTTCAGGCGGACTGCCATTAGGAGGCGAGTATTCCGGTAATGGAGTAAGTAATGGTAATTTTTACCCAGGTATTGCCGGAGCAGGTGAGCATACTATCACATACACTTACACAAATGAATTAGGTTGCAGCAATTCAGTTTCAGCAAAAATAAAAGTCAATCCTTTGCCAGAAAAACCTGTTCTTTCATTTGACGGAGAAAAACTTACTACAAACCAAGCTGAGAGCTGTGTTTGGTATTTGGATAGCAATGAAATTGAAATCAGCAGCGAAAATTATTATTATCCACAAAAAAATGGAAATTATTCGGTTGCTGTTATTGATTCAAACGGCTGTCAATCGGAACTTTCAGATTTCTTGCAGGTAAATTTCCCAAAACCAGTTGCGGATATAAAAATAAGAATCGCTGTTGATAGTGCAAGCGTTGGTGATACTATAAAAATTCCAATAATACTCGAAAAGGCAACGAATTTGGATACTGCCGGTATTACTGAATTTACTGCCACCCTTCATCTGAATAGCACTATGCTAAAACCAATTGGCAACACACCCAACGGAAGTATTGTTGGAAATATAAGAACTATTCAAATAGATGGGGCAGTTAGTGAAAATTCTGAATTTTTATATGAGATGCAGTTCGTTGTTACTCTTGGCAATAGTGAATGTACTCAAATCATAATTGATGAAATTAATTTTATTGGTGGTGATTATCGTTTAGAAAAGCAAGACGGAGTGTTTTGCATTAAAGATTTATGCGAGCAAAATGGAACTCGTCTTTTTGCAGAAACTTATCCGATTTATCTTTCCGAATGCGTCCCAAATCCAGCTGTCGATGAGTTCTCAATTTCCTATAATTTAATTGAAGAAGCTCAAACATCGCTAACGATTTATAATCTGTTTGGAACGAAAGTTCTGACAATTTTCGACAAAGTCGCAACCTACGGAACTTTCAGCATTAAGCAAAATATAAGAGATTTGACAAATGGAATTTATATTATAGTTTTGAAAACTCCTTCACATAATTTGGCAAGATCGTTGAGAGTAGTGAAGTAAGTTAATTTTTCGTGTTACTTTCGCAAAGTAAAAGTAAATTTACCAAAGTAAGAACTTGTCATTCTGACGAATGTCAGAATCTATCTTGTTATTGTTCAGTTACTACTTGTTATCAGATGTTTGGATGCATTTGGGCTTGCCCAAATGTTTTTTGAGCAAGCTAACATGCTTTTCTAAGATGGATTCTGGCATACGCCAGAATGACAAGGAAAAATGACATTCAGAAACAAAGTGAGGAGCCTCAAATGTAGTGGAATCAATAACGTGAGATTTCGCTGCGTTCAGAATGACTGATTATATTGATACTGTTGTTATCAATTTAGTAAAATACAGAAACAAATAATTTGTAATATAAATTAGCATAATAAAATAGTACTTATAAAAAAATAAATATAAAATGAAAATTTCAATCTACATAATATCGTTCTTTATTTTATCGCTTCAGGTGTTTTCACAAATGCAAAATGATACTTTAAAGCAGGAAACGGAAAGCATTTTAATAAGTAAAGAATCTGAAATAAATGAGCAGTATAAATTTGGCTTATTCGGAGGATATTCTTTCGATTTTCACAATGCAGATTTCCGCTTTTTGCCCGGGGTTCCTAATTGCTGTCCGCATTTTGAAACTGGCTCTGGTAATGGATTCCTTATCGGCGCCCTTGCTGATTATTTGCTTGATGAAAGATTTTTTCTTGAGCTTAGAGCCGGTTTTAATTACTTTGATGGCGACTTAACCGAAACTGAATCAACAACTGTGCTTATTGCAGACCAATTAGCCGATGGTGAATTTGAGCATAACGTAATCGGGAAATTTTCAAATATTTTTCTTGAACCGATGCTTGGTGTTAATGTTATCGAAAATCTGAAATTTCTTATTGGTCCAAAATTAGGGATAACGGCTTTGCACGATTTTTCCCAATATGAAAAAATTGTTAAACCAGCAGATATTGGAGTTTTTCCGGACACAAAAACACGCTTCAGAAATGATACTTCCGGAACAATTAGCGATGCTTCAAGCGTTCAGTTATCATTTTCACTTGGATTGAGCTATGAGCTACCAATCAACAGAACTAAAACACTTTCTATATCACCCGAAATATTCTTTGATTTTGGACTTAATAATTTAGTGATAAATACAGATTGGAAAGCAAATGCACTGCATACTTGCATTTCAATTAAGTATTATCCACAAAAATCAAGTGAAGAGAAGATTGAAATTTTCAAGGCAACTATTGAAGAAATGCAAGTTGATACAACAGTTATTGCAAGTATTGAAGTAGAAACAGAAGATTTTAAAGAAGGTCAAATAATTTTCAACAAAAAAGAAATAATCTACGCAGACAATACAGAAACAACCAAAATCACATACAACCGCACTGATACTTTATTTAAACCTGAAAAACCCCAAAAAGTTGAGATTGAAATACTTGCCGCTGATGAAGGCAAACCAAGAAGAAAGGCAACTGATATTTTTATACAACAGCACTACGTTACGCAGGCATTTCCAATATTGCCGATTGTTTTTTTCGATAAAAATTCATCTAAATTGCCCAAACGTTTTTCATATATAGAAGACAAAGATTCATTTAATATTGATAACTTGCAAATAAATCCAATCAATTATAACTACAACGTTTTAAATATAATAGGAAAGCGGCTCGTTGATAATCCCAATGCAAATATTACTTTAAGCGGATATTCAGACCCAACGAGCGAAGCAGGGGATTGCTTTTTAGCAATATCAAGAGCAAAAGAAATTAAAAGATATTTAGAAGCAATTTGGGGAATAGCTCCTTCAAGAATGATGATTAACGAGAATCGAACGAACTGCTCGCCAGAAAATCCAACACAGACGCAAACTGAAGAAGGTTTTGCAGAAAATCGCAGGGTAGAAATTGAATCCAATTTCAATGAAATTCTAGCACCAATTTCACAAAAGAAATTCATTGAAGCTCGTGTTGTAACCCCGGCATCATTGGAATTTTCTGCAAAATCAAAAGAAGAAATCCACCAGAACTGGACTTTTTCTATTTATCAAAATGAAAATCAACCAATTCTGCTTCGTGAAGGAAAAGGAGCTTTACAGACAATTAATTTTGAAATAAATGAAAAACAGGCGAATTCATTGCTTGTCGGAACACCACTTATTTGTAAATTTGCAATTGGAAAAGGTAAGAATTTAGATGAATACCGCGATACATTGATAATTACGAAAGATACTTCGACAATCGAAATAGACCGGCTTTCTCTTGCTATTTATCAGGTCGCTGGCGATTCGCTTCGCGAAGTCGATAAAATCGCAATTCGTCATTTCATCGAAAAACTGAAAGAAAATGATTCTATTTACGTTTATGGCTATTCTGACGATTTAGGAAGCGAGCAAATCAATAGAACTCTTTCTGTGAATCGTTCAATAAATGCATGCTCTTTTGTACAAAATATTTTAACGGAAAATAAGATTAATGCAGTAATTGCAAAATGTGAAGGGGTTTGGTTTCTAAGAACTCCTCCCGGAATCGTTTCTTATAAATTACCGGAAGAACGTTTTCTTTCAAGAACTGTTCAAATTGAAATTCATAGAAAAAGATAAATATCTCATCTTTCCTAGTTGGTGAAAGTGATTGATATTATTATAAATAAGAGAATATATCATCTGTGTCATTCTGGCGTATGCCAGAATCCATCTTAAAAATAATACTATAAAGATAGATTCCGACTTTCTTTAGAATGACATGAGTGCAATAAATATTTTGTAAGTAAATATATTTTAAAATAATTATAACAACTAGGAAAGTTGTGTATATATGTTACTAAATAGAAAAACAATTGCTAAATTAGCTGATGAATTAAAGAAAAATGGGAAAAAACTCGTTTTCACTAATGGCTGTTTCGATATTATTCACTCTGGTCATATAAAATATTTGACTGAAGCAAGGAAACTGGGAGATTATTTAATTGTTGGATTAAATTCTGATAGCTCCGTTAAAATGCTAAAAGGAGATGATCGCCCGATAAACGGCGAAGAAGATAGAGCAGCTGTGCTTTGTGGTTTAAATGCAGTTGATTTCGTTACTATTTTCGAAGAAGAAACTCCGGCAGAACTTATTCGGGAGATTATTCCGAACGTACTCGTTAAAGGTGGTGATTATACTGTTGAAACAGTTGTTGGTGCCGATACTGTCGAAAATAATGGAGGCAATGTCATCATTATTCCTTTTGTTGAAGGAAAATCTACAACACGAATTATTAACAAAATGAAATAAAATATGTCTATTGTTGAAAAATTTGCATCTTTTGAAAAAGATTTCCGGCCTAATTTGCTTAAACTTCCGAACTGGTTTGCTGTTAAACTATTTTCTTATGGACGGAAGCAGTTTTTAAAACGGCTGTATCAAGATGTTCCAAAAGAAAAAGCTAATATTCCTGAAACAGCTTCAGTTAAACTTTGGGGACTTGAATTTAACTGCCCAATATTTAATGCTGCTGGCATTTTTAAAAGTGGCAAAGGATACGAAATGACAGCAAGACAAGGTGCAGGTGCTTTTCTTATTGGAACAATTACTCATAATAAGCGTAATGGAAACTTAAAAAATAATATCTTACATCCTTTTGCTGCTTATCCAAATTCTTATGCAGCTTCTAATTGGATGGGACTTCCAAACGATGGAATTAATAGTATTATCTCTAAATTATCTGAAATAAAAAAGCAAAATAAATGCCCGATTGGCGTCAGTATTTCTTCCTCACCAGATTTTCCGGAAAAAGAAGGATTAAAGTTTTTAATTGAAGATTTTCAATTATTGGAAAAAACACAAACAGATTTCATTGAACTAAACGAAAGCTGTCCAAACGTAAATCACGGAAAGACCGACCCAGACGATATTTTGGACAATCACCTGATTTATCGTTTAGAAAAAATATCATCAATTTTTTTAAAAAGCAGAATAAGAAACCTTCCGGTTATTTTAAAATTTTCGAACGATATATCTCCCGAACAAGTAGAAGCAATAGTCAATCTTTGTGTTGAACTTGGTTTTGACGGCATTAATTTCGGTAATACATCTATTGATTATTTATTTTGCTCTGAATTTATTATTAAGGAAGAAAAGCGGCTTTATGAATATTTTATTTCAGAGTTTAGTGGTGGAGTTAGCGGAAGTCCTTTAAAAGAAAAATCGTTTAATTTATGTAAAACAGCAACAACTTTTTTGAAAACAAAAAATTTAAATAAAGAATTTCATATTATCCGCACTGGCGGAATTTTCTCTAATGAAGATTTGCAGAAATCAAAGGAAATAGGTGTTTCTCTTAATCAATGGTTTACCGGCTATTTTCATAATTTCGGATACTATGGACATAAGCTCTATGAAATTATAATTGACAATTGACAATTCCTTACTGCATAACCAATGGCATTTTTATCTGTCATTTTATATTTGCCACTGACATCTTTACTTGTCATTCTATCGCATGCCAGAATCCATCTTGCATTTTTGTCATTAGTCATTGGTAATTCTTTGTTAATAAAAATATCATTGACTAATAACTAATGACTAACTACCTAAAAAAACTTTTTTTAGATGGATTCTGACATCCGTCAGAATGACACTTTTACTTATGTCATCTCAATTTAAATAAATCACTTGCTTTATATTGGGGTTACCAATGACATCTTTACCTTTGTCTGTCAGTCTGAACGAAGTGAAGAATCTCAAGTTTTGTGGTATCAAAGACTTGTGAGATTCTTCGCTTCGCTTCAGAATGACAGGGTAAACTTATGTCATTTCCATTTAAAATAAAAGTCTTCTTTTATCAGTGGGTTACCAATGACATCTTTACTTTTTTCGATCATTCTGAACGAAGTGAAGAATCCAGAGAGTAGTGGTTAAAAAAATTTTCTGGATTCTTCGCTGCGCTTCAGAATGACAGGGGTAAAATTTTGTCATCTCCATTTAAATAAAGCATTTGCTTTATCAGGGGGTTCGAAATGACAAGACTGCAAAATAACAAACTACGAGGTGTTAATAGTTCTGAAATTTCAGAAATGCAAACAAAATTATTTCAATTTCTTTTCAAATCAACAAATCAACAAATCAACAAATCAACAAATCAACAAAAAAATTACACTATTTTCTATCAGTCAAACGTTATATTCTATTTTAAATATAATGAAATAAATAAATAATGAGGATAAAATGTTAAAAAAAATTATACCATTTCTTTTAATTATAGTATTGCTTGCAAGTTGTTCTGTTTCTGATGAGGATTTTTTAGGATATATAACAAAAAATGAAAAAGATAAAGTCAAAAGTGCCTTGGAAAAAGGAGCAAATCCAAATGCAAAACTTGGTGACAGCACAACTGCATTAATGCTCGCACTTCAATCCGGCTTTAACGAAATAGCAAAAATACTAATTGAAAACAAAGCAGATGTAAATTTTAAAAAGAATAATGGCGAAACCGCTCTTCATATTGCTGCTCAATTTTCAGATAGCTCAGTTGTAAAAATGCTTTTGGATAAAAAAGTTGATATTAGTTTGAGGAATCAAGATGGTCTTTCTGCTTTCGATATAGCAGTAATCAATGGACGTCTTACTGTTCTTGATTTATTTATAAAAGCAGGGGCAGATATAAATGCCCGAACAGTTGAGGATATGACCCCGCTAATGCTTTCACTTGCCCGCGACAAAGATTCAACTGCCAAATATCTGATTTCTCACGGTGCTGACTTAAATATCGTCAGCAATATGGGATTAACTCCTTTGATGTATGCTTGCTTCCGCGGACACCAAGATATTGCAAAGCAGCTTATAGACAAAGGAGCTTCAGTCAATCAGAAAAGCGAAACAAATGCTACTGCATTTCTTCTTTCTGCTGCCAGCGGAAATCTTGAATTGGTGAAAATGTTAATGCAGTATTCTCCGGATATAAATATAAAAGATAATGACGGAGCTACTCCGCTTTTGGTTGCCTGTGAGTATGGTGGAGCCGAAATTGCACGTTTTCTTATTCAAAATGGTGCAATCGTTAATCAGCAATCTGCCGATGGTTTTACTCCGCTTATGATTGCTGCTCAAAGCAAAAGCAATGATTTATTTAATCTGCTTTTAGAAAAAGGAGCTGAAGTAAATGTAAAAACCCAAAGTGGATTAACTGCTTTAATGCTTGCTGCTGCAACAAACAATGAGGATTTTGTTCGGGTGTTGCTTAAAAAAGGTGCAAATATTAATGATATTAGCGAGGAAGGCAAAACTGCCTTAAAACTTGCTGAAGAAACAAAAAATCAACAGCTTATAACTTTATTAAAAAATGCTGGTGCTAAATAAATGAAATCATATTCCCGGCTCCTAATGTATAGTTTTATTTTTTTATTTATTTTTTCAATTAACCTATCGTCTCAGGATTATTACGAAAAAATCAACAGAGCATTCGAAATCTGGGGTGCTTTCTTTCGTGAAATTGCTTTAAATTACGTAGTTGAAATAGAACCCGAAGATCTTGCTGAAAAAAGTATTTACGGAATGCTCTCGTTGCTTGACCCATACACAGTTTATTTCGATAGTACCGAATCTGAAGATATTGAAGTAGTTGCGACTGGTATTTATACTGGCTTCGGAGTAAGTGTTTTCGTTCTTGACGGAATGCTTACTGTTTCTGAAACTTATGAGGGCTTTTCTGCAGAAAAAAATGGCGTCAGAGTTGGCGATATTATTTACAAAATTGATTCAGTTATAATTTATAAAGAAAATCCTGATTCTTTGAGAAAATATACAATTGGACGCATTGGCTCGAAAAGCAGCGTTTGGTTTTTAAGAAATAACCTTCAAGATACTATTAAATTGGAATTAACCCGCCAGGATGTCCGTTTAAAAAATATTAGCTATTATACTATTTATGAAGACAGCATTGCTTATATAAAAATCGACAGATTCTCACGTTCTTGTGGTTACGAAGTTCGAGATGCCTATACTGAATTAAAGAAACAGCATAATTTAAAGGGATTGATTTTGGATTTAAGGAACAATCCGGGCGGACTTCTTGAAGCTGCTGTTTCTTTATGCGAAATGTTTTTTTCAAAAAATACTCCTATTGTTAGCACTAAGGGCAGAGCAGGTGGTTTCAATCATAATGAATACATTTCAAAAATCAATCCAATAGATGCTGATATTCCGGTTGCTGTATTGATTAATGGTGCGTCTGCAAGTGCAAGCGAAATAGTTGCTGGTGCCTTTCAGGACGTTGACAGAGGTATAATTCTCGGAGAGCGTTCTTTCGGAAAAGGATTAGTCCAAACAGTTACTGAACTGCCTTATAATAAAATGCTGAAAGCAACTACTGCAAAATACTATACTCCATCAGGACGCTGTATCCAAAGAGTAAATTACGATAGAAATTATAAAAATGGCAAAATCAAATCCCAGCCAACAGACACAATTTTCTATACAAAAAATGGAAGAAGAGTGTATGAAGCAATAGGAATAATCCCGGATTCTGTTATTTCAGAAGAAAAAAATTCATCATTTGTTGATGAACTTCTTGATAGCGCTATAATTTTTAAATATGCTTCTTTCTGGGCTGCAAATCATAAATCTAATGAAAATCTAAATGATAATGAAGAAATTATTAAAGATTTTATAACGTATATAGATAGCTCTAAAATTCAATTAAAGACTACATCTGAATTTGATTTAGAAAACATATTGAAGAATTTGAAAGAAAACGGTGCCGATAAAAAAATTCTTAACACTTTTAATGAGATGAATATTAGTATTAAGGAATATAGGAATAACTTAATTCAAAAGAATATAAGCAACTTAAAAAAAGTGTTAAAAGACGAAATTGAAAAACGATTTTTTTCTCAAAGTAAAATAATTGAAAAGTCAATAAATAGTGATAATTCTATTAGAATTGCAAGTTCTTTATTAAAAAGTAATTATTATTATAATATTTTAAAAAATGACAAAAAAAGAGAAAGAAATTAACAAATTTTTAAATTAAAAACAATAGAATTATTTAAATTTCGTTAATATATCGTAAAAAAAATATTTTTATAAACATATCAGGGATTGTGTGTGAGGATAACTAAACAATACACAAACCGTGAGAGTCAATCACTTGATAAATACTTACAGGAAATCGGTAGGGTAGAACTTTTAGATCCGGAAGCAGAAATTGAATTAGCACAAAATATAAAAAAAGGTGGATTTGAATCAACACGTGCATTAGAGCGCCTTGTGAAAGCAAATTTACGCTTTGTGGTTTCTGTTGCCAAACAATATCAAAATCAAGGATTATCACTCGGTGATTTAATAAATGAAGGAAATCTCGGTCTTATTAAAGCTGCCAAACGTTTCGACGAAACAAGGGGCTTCAAATTCATTTCTTATGCTGTCTGGTGGATTCGCCAGTCAATATTGCAAGCTTTAGCAGAGCAATCACGTATCGTAAGATTGCCTCTAAACAGGGTCGGTGCTTTAAATAAAATCGGTAAAAAATTCAGTGAGTTAGAGCAAAAATTTGAACGCGAGCCAACCGCTGCAGAACTCGCAGAACAGCTCGAAATGACTATACCGGAGATTGCTGAAACAATTAAGATTTCAGGACGCCATCTGTCTGTTGATGCTCCGTTCGTTCAAGGCGAAGATAACCGCTTACTTGATATTTTACCAAACGAACAGCAGCCACCTCCAGATTCTGAATTGATTCGCGAATCACTTCGTTTGGAAGTTCAGCAAGTTCTTGCTACGCTCTCTCAAAGAGAAGCAGAAGTTATTAAACTTTATTTCGGACTTGATGGACAATGCTTGACTCTCGAAGAAATCGGTGAAAAATTCAATTTAACACGCGAAAGAGTTCGTCAAATTAAAGAAAAAGCGATTAGAAGATTAAGACATGCTTCTCGCTCAAAATCTCTAAGGGCTTATCTCGGTTAAATTTGGAGTTTTATGATTTTTTAAAACTAATTTTCTTCTATTATAAATAAAATTCATTCAGTAGCTTTTAGCTGTTGAATGAATTTTTTTTGCTGTTTCAACTATCTTATATTCTAAAGTAATTTATAATTTTTTTTAAATGAATTTTATACCAAACAGATAACAAGTAGTGCAAAATGAATGTGTAATTCCGATAAAAAGTGAGAAATCTATTCAATCATCGGGTTAACCCCAGGGCTGATACGTTCTTTGAAATACTCTATACAGCCATACCATCAACAATTTGATAGTATGGCTTTTCTCTTTTTTTAATCTCTTGTCATGCTATCAGCTTGCTGATAGTATGACTGGGTAACTGTAATACTGGCAACAAAAAACATTTACTACAATAATATAATCCCTGGCTGGATAATTTGGATTTTCTTGTGCTTTTGAACTATGATTTTTGTGATATATTTGATGAAGATGATTATGAGAGGAAAAACATCGTAGATGTGCTATCTTAAAAGCAAAATATCAAAAAAGAATGAAATACTCCGTAGGAGTGTTCTCATCTCTACGGGATTCTTTGCAGTGTGTATGCTTATATCTACTACGATAACGCAACTACGTTGCTATTTTCTTTTAGATGGACTCCTTTTTGGGAAATGGAGTCCATCTTTTTACTTTCTATTATCTTCTCCTTACCAAGTTCAACATGGGAAGGAGTAAAATGCGGTTATTTCGACAAGCTCAATGCCCAAATTTAATAAACCAATTACTAATGACTTGTTGCTCATGTTCTTTTAAACAATTAAATTACTTATTCTAAATATTCAAAAAAACAACGAGGCATCAGGAATTCTGAATTTTAATCTTTTTTAAAAACAAATAAATTTATTAAATTATAGTCTATATATTTTTGAAATATGTTTGAATAATTTAATGAAAAGATTAATAGCTATTGACGGACCTTCGAGTTCAGGAAAATCCACAACAGCACGGCTTGTTGCAAAGGAATTGTCTTATGTTTATATTGATACCGGCGCTATGTATCGCGCAGTTACTGTTGCCTGGCTCCGCGCCTGCAATCAGAATAATTCAATTTATCCAGCAAATGATACCACAGTTCTCACTATTCCAAATGAAAATTTTGATGAAAATTTTGTTTTAAATCTACTAAACAGTTTAAATATTGAGCTAAAACAAAGCGACGATGGACAGCAAACTTTTTTAAATGGTGAAAATGTGAGCTGTGAAATTAGAGAGCCGATTGTAACCAAATACGTTAGTCCAATTTCTGCTATGTCAAATGTTCGGGATTATTTAGTCAGTCAGCAAAGGGAATTAGGCCAAAATGGCGGAGTAGTAATGGACGGCCGCGATATTGGAACTGTTGTCTTTCCAGATGCCGATTTAAAAATCTTTTTAGTTGCCTCTGCCGAAGAGCGTGCAAAGCGCAGAACTCTCGAACTGCTTGCTCAAGGAAAAAATGTAACTCAGGAAGAAGTAAAGCAGCAGCTAATTGCCCGCGATAATTACGATTCCACCCGTGAGGTTTCACCGCTAAAAAAAGCAAATGATGCTATTGAAATTGATAATTCTTTACTTACTATACCAGAACAGGTAGAAAAAATCCTTAATTTTGCTAAAATGTAAATCAATTTATAAAGGACATTGCTATGAAACCAATGAAACTTTTTTTTATAATAATTATTTATCAAATCTTTTTGGTTAATGCTTTTGCTCAACCAACTATTTCTTATATATTGCCCGATATTGGCTCGCCCGGTATGAATATTTATTTTGAAATAATAGGACCAATTGGAACACAAGAAAACTTCGGTATTGAAGCCTTTTTTTTGAATGACCAAAGCAGCAATGTCAAAATCGAATGTGTAAATTCTGCTGATAAATGGAAAATTACTTTCGGTCCGCTTGTAGTTAGTTGGCAGGGACGAATGATTTCTTCACAGGCATTTATTAATCCGGCAGTTGAGCCAAATTCATCGTATTGGAGCGATTTACAAAATGATTTTCGCATTCCGGTCAGAGTGAATGTAAATGGAACTTTTAGCACTATTGATACTTTTTATATTGTTAAGCCATATCACCTTGGTGATATAAGTTCAAATCCGGACAGAGTATTTGGAGAAGGAACACTCGGAAGACGCTCCCGCAGAGGTGCGATGATTGTTGATTCTTTAATTTTAGCAAGTAGTCAAACTTATACAGTGTCAAAGAACGACTGCGACCCCGTTACTACGGGCAATCAAGCGTATTTACCATTTGTTTTGCTATCAAAAGGCAAAATTAACGGACAGAATATAAATACAATTATTTCAGTAAACGGTTCTGCTCCAGCCGCAGGTGCTGGCGGTAATGGTGGTCCCGGTGGTG